>JACRAO010000220.1 GCA_016213345.1 Bdellovibrio sp.
GACTCACTATTCATTACTTACATTATTCTTGGTTGTCTTCCTTGACCTTGTCGGATTTGGCATTGTTATTCCCATTCTCCCATATTATGCAAAACACTTTGGAGCTAATGCCTGGCAATTGGGTTGGCTAATGACTTCGTACTCCCTAATGCAATTTCTTTTTGCTCCAGTTTGGGGATGGATTTCAGATCAAATTGGAAGAAAACCAATCCTCTTAGTGAGCATTTTAGGCAGTGCTTTTTCTTTCCTAATTCTTAGCATGGCAAACTCGCTAGAGTGGCTATTTATTGGAAGAATTCTGGCTGGTATTTGTGGAGCAAATATTTCGACCGCTTATGCTTATATTTCAGACGTCACAACAGAAGAAAATCGAGCAAAAGGAATGGGATTAATTGGAGCGGGGTTTGGCCTCGGATTTATTTTTGGACCGGCTATCGGTGGTTTACTATCGCCTTATGGTTATAATGTTCCAATGCTTTTCGCTATGTACTTATCTGTTATAAATTTTATTTTTACTGCATTAAAATTAAAAGAACCCACACTTACAGTCGAAAAAAGAAGTTTTCATCGGACAAAAAGATTTTCTTTGAAATTATATAAAACCGTCTTAGATCAGCCTATTACAAGATTAGCAGTTTTAATGTTTTTTATTGTTACATTTGCAATTACCCAAATGGAAGTGTGTTTTGCTTTGTATTTGCTAGCCAAATTTGGTTTTGATGCAAAAAAAGCTGGTATGCTATTGGCCTTAACTGGATTTATTATGGTGTTAATTCAAGGAGGGCTAATTGGTAAACTCAGCAAAAAATGGGGTGAATTTAATTTGCTTTTATTTGGAACTGCAATTTGTAGCCTAGCTTTGTTTTTGTTTTGTTCAACTCTCCAGATCTCAGTTTTAATAATTTCTTTAGTATTATTGGCTTTGGGACATGGGGTGTTACATCCCTCTTTGTCAAGCCTTGCGTCATTAGGTGCAGTAGGTGCAGCGAAACATCTAAAAGGTTCCACGATGGGGGTTTTTCAATCTGCAGGCAGTTTGGCAAGAATATTGGGACCACTCGTAGCTGGATGGTTCTATGATCACTTGGGGTTAGAGTCTCCATTTATAACAGGGGCGATTTTACTTGCTATTAGCTTTTTTTATTTGATTTCTACTACAACCACTAATAGTACGTTGGAACATTAATTTCTTACGCACCAAATCTGCCGCTCAACGTTTCGCCACCCAAAATATGCAAGTGTAAATGAAACACACTTTGTCCGCCAGCAGGATTTGTATTAACAACAACCCTAAAACCATCTGGCAAAAGTTTTTCGGCGTATGCGATCTGAGTTGCTGTTTGCAATAATTTCCCCATAAGTTCAGTTTTATTCACAGATAAATCTCGGTCAGAAAATGCAGAAGCTAAAGATTCAATATGTTCCTTAGATATAAGCAAAAAATGCTTTTTTGCCTGTGGATGAATATCTTCGATACAGAAAAAATCCCTATCTTCGTATATTTTTTTTGTTTTAATAGTTTCATCAATCATTTTACAAAAAATACAATCCATTTGTCTAGCCTCCTATAATGAGTAACATAGTTTAGTTAGTTTTTTAGTATTTTAAAAATAATTTCCAGATCCGGCCTTTGGTGAGCCAGAGGTATAATGCCGCGAATCGTACCCATGGATGCACAAGGGGCCCCAAGAGAGCCACTTTGAGGACATGAAGTCCGAAAAGACCGGCTGTCCACTGGACAGCCAAGTCCAGGATGGACTTGCAGGTGGCGCCCGGTTATGGAAATTATTTTTAAAATACTAAAAAACTAACTAAACTATGTTACCTGCTATAAGGGCCTGTAATAAGTCCTAAAGTATTCTTTCAATATCAGCCCCCAAAGCACGAAGTTTGATTTCCATTTTTTCATAACCTCTATCCAAGTGATAAATTCGATTTACTATACTCTCACCCTCTGCACAAAGGGCTCCAATAATTAGACTTGCACTAGCCCTCAAATCAGTTGCCATTAGTGGAGCCCCTATGAGATTCTTAACTCCGTGGATTATAGCCATATTGCCATCAATAATAATATTAGCTCCCAAGCGTATTAGTTCTGGAACATGCATAAATCTATTTTCAAATATAGTCTCTTTAATATGTGAAATCCCATTTGCTATAGCCATAATAACCATAAATTGCGCTTGCATGTCTGTTGGAAAACCAGGAAATGGAGAAGTTACAATATTTACAGATTTCAATTTTTTTGGGCTTCTTAATAAAACTGCATTTTCTTTTCTTTCTATTTGTGCTCCAGTTTTTTCTAATTTTTTTAAAACAGCTTCTAAATGTTTTGTATTAATACCAGTTACTTCAATACATCCTTTTGTTGCTAGAGCTGCTGCCAAATAAGTTCCAGCCTCGATGCGATCGCCCATTATTTGATACTGACAGCCGTGCAGTGATGTTTGTCCTTGAACAAAAATCCTCTCTGTTCCATCGCCCTCTATTTGAGCGCCCATAGCTCTTAAAGCACAAGCTAAATCAGAAATCTCAGGCTCCCGGGCCGTGTTTTCAATTACAGTTTCTCCTTTGGCCAAAGTTGCTGCCATCATAATATTTTCTGTAGCCCCCACGCTTGGAAATTCTAAACATACACGGGTTCCACGTAGCCTTTTACACGAAGCAATGACGTATCCATTTTCTAATTGTATTTTGGCTCCCAATTTCTCAAGTCCTGAAAGATGATAATTAATAGGTCTTGCACCTATTGCGCACCCTCCTGGCAAACTTACTTTGGCCTTTCCATATTTTGCAAGGAGTGGTCCTAAAACAACAACTGAAGCGCGCATTTTTCTCACCAAGTCATAGGGAGCTTCGTGTTTATTTACACAATTAGCCTTAAGTTGTGCTTCGTGTTGTTCGGATTTAAATTCGCAATCAATGTTTAAATATTTTAAAAGTACTAAAGTGCTATGAATATCTTGTAAATCAGGTACTCGCTTATATACACAAAGCTCATCTGTTAAAACAGAGGAAAATAAAATAGGCAAAGCAGCGTTTTTAGACCCACTAACTTCGACAACTCCAGAAAGGGAATTGCCTCCTCTAATTTTTATTTTATCCATTAGTAATTACATACTACTCACGTATTCTTTAGGCAAGTCCTTATACTGTACTTCAATAGCAATCTTTCTGGTTCTATATTTTGTCAAACAACCTGCGCTAACAATACCCTGTCACGTCTTGTAAGATCTTGTACTATCTTAGTTTTCCATTGAGAACCGGAAAAAAGTTCTCTAATTTTTCGACTTCGCTCGTGTGGTATTTCTAAAAAAATCATTCCATTTTTATTTAAAACCATAAAAGCATTTTCAGCTATATCTTTGTAAATTTTTAGTGGATCTCCTGCCACAAAAAGCGCTTCACGTGGCTCATGGCAATACACCATAGGATCTATTTTATCTTTTTTTGTTAAATATGGTGGATTTGAGATAATAAAATCTGCTTTTTTTGAACTAATATTATTATTGAGATGCTTATTGAAAATTTTTAACACACTTGGCACATTAGGACTGGATTGAATAATTTTGAGTCTTCTCTCTTTGAAAACGCCCCGAGTTAAAATACTTCTTGCATTTTGTCTTGCTATCTTTATTGCTTCCCCAGAAATCTCTGAAGAAATCATTTGTAGTTTTGGAAACTTCTTTAATAGTTCAATCGAAATTTCCCCACTGCCTATACCTATTTCTAAGCCTAATTGGCAAGCCCCAGATTTCTTAAGATGTAAAATCGCCTGTTCTACTAAAACTTCTGTTTCTGGTCGCGGTATAAAGACACCTGGGTTTACGCAGTATTCATGATCTAAAAACATGCATGAACCTAGTAAATACTGTAAAGGATAGCCTTTGGATCTTTGTTTAAAAATTTTTAGACAATTTAAATAAAATTTATGTGAAACACATTTTTTAAGATTTATATAAAACATTACACGTGAAAGTGATTTATTATAATGTTTGCGATACAAAGCGCAAATTATCTGTTCCACTTCATGTTGCGGACAATGCACTAGACCTGTACGCAAAATGTCTGACAACATAAATTTTTGCCTACACACTTGTGTCTTAGTTTGCCTGATTTTTAGATTCATCTTATACTTTGAGCTTTCAATGCTTCTGTTTGGTAGTGCGACTGGAGCGCATCTAAGAGAACTTCAATTTTGCCTTCCATAACTTCTGGAAGCTGATAAAGCGTCAGCCCAATCCTATGATCTGTTAGCCTGCCTTGTGGAAAATTGTATGTTCTAATACGTTCACTACGATCACCTGTACCAACCATACTGCGTCTAGCATCCGCGTGCTCTTTTGCTGCTTTGTCTCTTTCATATTCTAAAAGCCGTGAGCGCAAAATTTTCATGGCCTTGTCCTTATTTTTATGCTGAGACCTCTCATCTTGACAAACTACAACCATTCCAGAAGGAATATGAGTAATGCGAACAGCAGAGTCAGTCGTATTTACTCCCTGTCCACCTGCTCCGCCAGATCTGAAAACATCAATTCTTAACTCTGTAGGGTTAATTGTGATATCTACTTCTTCCGCTTCTGGCAAAACTGCTACCGTTACAGTAGAAGTATGAATGCGACCTTGAGCCTCAGTTTCTGGCACTCTCTGCACACGGTGTACCCCGCCTTCCCACTTTAAACGACTATAGACCCGCACTCCATTAATCATGGCAATAATTTCCTTTAACCCGCCAAGACCTGTTGGATTTGAAGACAAAACTTCGACCGACCATCTCTGCTTTTCAGCAAATTTTTGATACAAGCGATAAAGCTCAGCTACAAATAGAGCTGCCTCTTCACCCCCCGCTCCTGCACGAATTTCTAACATGCAGTTTTTTTCGTCATTATGGTCTTTTGGTAGGAGCAATATTTGGAGCTTTTGAATAACATCTTGAAGTTGAATATCCTGTAACTTAAGCTCTTCTTTTGCTAAAGAAACAAATTCATGGTCTGAAGACCCTAAAAGCTCGGTATTAGAACTTATTTCTTTCTTTATTTCTTTGTACTTTCTATAAACACTTACTATTTCTTCTAAACTGGCACGTTCCTGAGATAGTCGTTTTAACTCCTGTGGTTGTTTGGCCAACTCTGGTTCTGTCAAGCGGCGTTCAATCTCTATAAAGCGCTTTTCGATTTCTTGTAAATTTTTAAACATATAATTTATGCTTCAGGAAATTCTGCAATCCTTGCTTGTATTATTCCTAACTCATTTAGGTTAGAAATTTCAAATTCATTCTCACTAGGGGATTTTAGCCCTTTTTCAAGAGCTAAAACTTGTTTTAAGGAGGCTAATGCCACCTCCAATTGATCTGGACTTGGTTCACGCGTGGTTAGATACTGTAAAACCAACCCTGGCCAAATCATAATTTTAAACAACAAACTTTTCATTCGAAAAGCACAAAACTTAATAAATTCATATGCTAACCCAGCCACAGGGAGCATTAAAACTATTTTTACAAATACCATAAAAATATGATTTAAAACTGAATTAGAAAAAAACGTAGATAATGCAAAAAGAGGAAAAATCAAACTAAAAACCAAAATGCTTATTAGAATTAAAAAAAGTAAAAAACTTGTACCACATCGCGGATGAAGTCTAGATTTTGTTTGGGCATGAGTAACTAAAAGTTCTTCGCCATTTTCGAATGTATAAATAGATTTGTGTTCAGCTCCGTGGTACTGAAAAACTCGATGTATATCTTTCATTTGAGAAATCAAGTAAACATAAATGAGTAAAATAAAAATTTTTAATGCCCCATCCACCAAATGAAAAATAGGGTTTTGAACAGTAATCGTAGTATGATTTGTAAAAAGTGCTGTCAAAAAATGTGGTAACGCAACAAAAAGCCCCATCCCCAAAACAATGGCACTAATAATTGAGACAGCAATTGCCCAGGAAGAAAGCTGTTCGGTGTCATCTTTTGAATCTGAAGCCATATTTGCTGAATAGCTCAAGGCTTCGATACCCTGGACCAAAGATTCGAGCAATAAAACAACTCCTCTTAAGAGTGGTTTTTTTAAAATAGGAAATTTTTGAGAAATACTTTTATATGGTTTATATCGAATAACTATTTTTTTATCAGGTTTTCGAACAGCAATAGCAATAAAATTTGGAGAACGCATCATTACACCTTCGATAACTGCTTGTCCGCCAATGCTTGTATATTGGGCAATACTTGTATACTGTGCTATGAGTTTAAATAACATTTCGCTATTGTAAATCTATTGCTATAGATGTTGCAATAGATTTTAAAAGTATTTCTCTTGGAAAGGGGTCTAAAGAACCATCTTTCATCTTCATAACAATGGGTATAGCCATACCCCAATGATGCGTCCCTAGAACTCCCAATAAACAAGTTGATAATGGAGGTTGCTTTGGATTTAATAGCTTAATCAGTTCTGGTAAAAAAATAGCTTTTTCGAAAGTCATTTGACTATCATTTAGTTTTACTTGAGAAATTTTTCTTAAATGTCTATAATTTCTTAGAGAAAATTTATAGTCCAATAGCTTTTGGTTATAAGGCGGGGAGTGCTTTGAGAGTCTTTTACTATCTAATGGGTCAACAAAAACAGACACAACCGAATAATATCTAATACCCTGTGTTGGTACTTCGTTTGTCTGCCACCACTGCAACCTTTTCTGTGTAGTCATTTGCTCTAAACTGATTGCTAATTTATTAATAAAGTCTTTAAAGCGTATGATATTTTTTGAATGATCACTAAAAAAATTTTTCAGGCCAAATTCTTGTCCAAGAATTTTAATAAGAAGCTTGAGATTTTCCTTATGATGAGTTTCTTCTCCTCGTTTAAACCCAGAGAGCATGATCTCAAACAAACTCCAATCCAAAGGGCTCTGTTTTATCTCTTTAGCAAACGAGTACCAAGCTTGAGCATTCTGTTTTAAGATAAGAATATCATCTTTAGAAATAACCCGTTTTTTTGTCACCCACTCCCAAAAATATTTCTTAAGAGGAGTATTGCTGACGCTTAGAGTCTCTAAATTTTTCGGTATTTTCAGTTTGTTTCCTAATTCTTTTAGAAGCAAAATTTCTCTATCTGCAGGAGACCTGAAAACCTCATCCACTAAATCAGAGCCAAAGACAACTCCTCCGAGTGAAACCATGCCTTTGATATTTTTTAGCCATGGGGATTTTCTTTGCATGAATAATGCCAATACATCTAATGCTATCATTGTGCCTCGTGAATAACCTAAAAAAACTATATTCTCCGGGACACCATTGACAGAAAAAAACCGTTCAAGTCTTTCAATAAAATCCATAGCATTTTCGCGAGTATCTCCTATGGTAGCAAAAGACATTGGAGGTGTTTTGAAAAGTAAGTATTTTATAAGTATGTTGTTATTTTTATCTTTCAATTCAGATTGATAAAAATCTTCACCAAACTCCAGATTTTCACGAAATACTTCCTGCAGAGTTTTAGTTTCAATAAACTCACTCATAAAACCTGGGAAAATAACAAATGTTATTGGGCGATGTTGTAATGTCTTGAGCAAATCATTAACATCAAAAGATTTGGTTTGAGATTTGTGTCCAAGCTTGTACAGATAAGAGGGCGGAGTTTTTTTAAGCTTTTCTTTTAGTGTTTCTAAAAAGTTATTTGGAGTTTCAGCAGTGCTTTCTAAAAGTTTTTCATCAGGTAAAAAAATAAAATAATCTTTTTTAGAAGTCTTATTATTCAAATAGCTTAAGAAAATATTACGAAACTTCTCTGCATTTACCATACATACTTATTAGATCGATTCTTTTACGCACTGAAATTCATCAAAAAAAATATCTGTATCTTTTGTCTCAGTTTGTACCAGAAAGCCAAGTTCCTGATCTCCTTTAGATCCTTGATTAATATTCATTGTTCTGGATTTTACATCATCACTGGGACCAATCGTGTCAATACTAACTGAATATGGATACGGATTCTCTAATGCATAAAGATATCCACCTGTGTTGTTGTCACTAAATATGACAGACTTAAATTTTTGTATATTGCCCAATTTTCTATCTCTGAAAACAAGATTAAAATTATGATCACTAATAAAAAACTTAGATTCACCAGTAAGCGTACACGCATACTTAGCAGTAATAATAATTTTCCCTGCACTTGCTTGATCATTGATAGCAAACAAGACACTGCCTATAACAAGGAACATAATAATAAAAAACTTTTTCATAGTCCTTTACCCCCAGCCCTGTATATCTTGTTTGACCCAAGATGTCAAACAAGAACACGAAGACCCAGAAATCTGTTTACCGTTATGGTCACTATTGACAGGACTAGCACGGCCTTATAAAATCCCTAGATTGTATTTTGCGTCCAGATATTTTTCAACGCTTTGGCGATTAGCATCTGTCAGAGTTGATGTGAAAATAATAATTTCTGCAATATCACCATGTAGAAATTCAGTGTTATTGACATTTCTCTTTCCAATAATGAGTTGAGATCCGGTTGCATTCTGGACACTGCCTGACACTGACGTTCCTCCATTAATGCGCACTGAAGCCGTAGTTCCTATGCGATCCAAATAAACAATACTAAAACTAGTCGTGTTAAAGGGAAGACTAGAAACAGAGGTATCCTTCCACTGAAAAGTATTTTCATTCTTTGGAAAAATCCATTCACATTTTGTGCCACAATCCGGTTCAATCACATGCATAGTTGCCAAGGTATCTAATTGTCTTGCAACAAAAAATAAAGTAAAAGTGCTCGATATTCCTGTACTGGTAATTGACATAACATCGTCAACTCCATCAAAACGAATTACAGGATAAGAATTGAGCACTTGAGTTATAAAAAGTGGCTGTTTAGTGCTTGTAAATTGACTTGCATTTTTTTTGTCATCTGGAGAATTTGGTGAAGAATCTAACCAATCTGAAACTGGAGTATTATTTTGCAAATTCAAGCTATCGGCTTTTAACCAAACGCGGATATGGGTACCACTAATATCATCTGGCAATCTTACATATCTAAACTTACCTCCCGATCCTGACTGTGCACTTAGGTTTGTAACTGTGATAACTTCACCACTCACTGCGCTTTCTGCATGTGAAGCAGTTGTGCAAGTTAAACTTGTTTTTGAAAGCACCAGGACAGAGCTGCAGGCAGAACCACCCACATCGACAGAAACTCCGCCACGAAAGCCACTACCACTAATTGCAATAGATGTACCACCTTGAATAGATCCCCATGCTGGCAAAACCGAACTAACAACAGGAGCATCTTGATAAGTAAAGCCGTTGGTTAATGTAGCATTTTGATTATCAAAATTAGTAACAACGACATTTACACTGCCTTCTATGTGAGCAGTTGTAGTGCAGTGAGCAGATACTAGAGAATCTACACTAACATTTATACAAGCGGAACTACCCAAAGAAATGCTTGCGCCATTTAAAAAATAATTCCCTGAAATAACAATTTGCTCTCCACCTGCTGTCGCACCAAGACTGGGAGTAACACCTATAATTTGTGGTGCAAATTGATAAGTGTATCCTTTACTTAATGTGTTCAATTGACCGTCCGTATTTGTAACAACAATATCAACCGCGCCTTGAGTATGTGCCTGAGTCACGCATGTAAGCTTGGATAGGGATTGTACACTAATGTTTTGACAGTCGAATTGACCGATAGAAACCTTAGCACCCTGTAAAAAATAATTTCCTTCTAGAGTAACCAGTGTGTTTCCCTCTATAGCTCCCGCGGTTGGAGAAATTTTTTGTATTAACGGAGCTTCTTGATAAATAAAAATATCAGATAAAACTGTGAAGTTATCATCCAGATTTTTAACTGTTACTGAAACCTTGGAGGCGGGGTGCGCAGGAGTTAAACAGGTAATTTTATTATTCTGGGTGACTACAACTTGGATGCATTCTGATTGATCAAAAAATACTTTCACGCCTTGTTGAAAATTATCACCTTCGATAATTACTTTTGTGGCGCCTTTTGGATTACCTTCTATTGGACTGAGAGAAGAAATTACAACAGGAAAAAACTTTGAATCTGCCTTAGAGCCCCCTGGAGAAAGCGGGTTGCGCGTACAATTAACCAAGCAAACCCCAATTCCAGACAATAATAGTATAGCAATGGTCTTTTTCACCACCTACCCCTTCACTAGCTTCTCGGCATTATTGTTGAAATTTTAACCCACCCAAAAGAGGAGGTGACTCCATGGTGTACCAAAATAGTCTTTAATTGATTACTGCTTGCTTTGTTTAGCAGGTAGCGTAACGAGAATGCAGGGTCTTAACGAAAATATTCTTGTACAGCAAATTTTGCTTGATCAGTAAAAAGCGTTTTGAACTCAGATAAATTATTTATTTCAAAGAAAATGAGCATGCTTTTCTTGTATTGAGTTGTCGTTTAGATAAATCATTTAATTTCAGCATGTTACAAATAATCGTATCATATTTGTAATTATATCGCATCATTATATGATTCTATATAATATTATTTTTGATACAATTTTAAATAGCTCAATCAAGAAATGCCTTGATGCGCGCCTAAGCGATATTTTTTAAAAACGCGATACGCTGGTTCATATGAACATTGAATTTTTTTCATCACCTCCGAAGGTGATTTCATGCCTTGTTGTATAGCAGTAATAATATCTGCTCTCCAGCAAGCTCCATAAATATACCTGTTTCGATATTGAAGATTTTTTTTAAGCAGTGCTTCTGGGCTAAAAACATCTCGTTCCCGAACGCGCAGAGACCTTTCTGGTAAAATAAATCCCGCTTCTTTAAGGTAAGAAATAGAACCTTTTAATCGTACGCTAGAAAGCGTAATTTCTTTTGGATAAAGATAAACACAGAGTCTTTTCGAGATCAAGCCACTGAGATGTGGGGACCGAATTTTCAAAATATTCTTCTTTATCTGTCAGTCTAAATCCAATCCGCCGCAGATCACGAGTTAAGTTATTTCCATTCATAACCAAGCCTCTTGGCTAAAGCCTTAAAAAGAACACTGCAGTGAGCTGGCCAGTCTGTATTAGCGTCTAGAAGCTGAACCCATTTTAAAGAAGATTTCAGCTCTTTCAGGGTGGGATTAAATTTTATACAATCTGAAAAATCTTCTTGTCTATCACAATACGCAAATAGTTTTGAACCAAGGAGATCTGACCTGCCTAAGGTTTTTAATTTAAGTTTTTTCCCATTAAAAATCTGTACCAATCTTTTTTCCCAGCCTGGCTTAAGCTCTCGAATGAGACTTTCTGGTCCGTTGTTAAACCAATTCTCATAAAGCGAGAACTCTGGGTATTGTTTTGAAAATTTTTTTGAAGCGTCTAATATTTCTTTTGGAATCTTAGGATAGAGACACACTCTTTTCAGATATGAAACATAATCCGTTATTTTTAACCAGCAATGAAGATTTTAGAGCATTTTTGTCTGATGAGTTTTTAAAAAGAAAAAATCGAACATCAGGCTATTCGATCAGAGCATTTGCATAATTTTTAAAAACTGATTTTTCATCACTTTCTAAAATATTACGTGGCAAGCGGAAAGTTGGTCTTGTTTTAATCAGAAAACTGGATGTTTTGCCAAATAGCGATTTGCACATGAGCGATGTTGTCATTGAAAACAAAAACCAAAACACACTAACAACAAGAGAGCTGACATCCAGTGTTATGAGGAAGTGAACAGAAGCAAGAAATCTCAGTGATCAGGATCACACCTAATCTTACGCCACCGCTATTCGTTGGAAGCCTGAATGTTAAAACTTAAGACTCCCTCAACTTGTTTTGTTCTCAAAAAATCTCTTATATTTTTTTGGTCAATAACAAGCATAGGGCAATTGAGTCCATGTTGTTTTAAAATCTCTTTTGAGGGCAATTGTTTAATACGACCACTTTTTACTTCGATAACTAATAATGGCATGCCGTCATCTGTGATAACAAAATCCATTTCGTAGGGATCTTCTCTCCAATAGTTTAGAGTAAACTTTTGTCGGCCATAAAGTAAATTAGCCAAATGACTGCCCACCAGATTTTCAAAAACAAATCCTCTTAAGCCCTCTTTTGAAATAGATGAATCTACAAGGGCAGGGTTGGGGATAATCCACTTTGGGCGCGAACGTTTCACTTGGTGTGGGTGTTTTGAAAAGTTAGAAAGAGGGATTAAAATAAAAGCCATGTGTAATAATTCTGCATAATGAACCAGTGTGGCTGAATTGCCTTTGCCTTGCAAATGCCCTAAAATTTTTTCGTAGCTCACAATTTGAGAAGGAAGTTTTGATACGTACCAAAAAAGCTGTCTGAGCAATGCTGGTTTATCTACTGCGTGAAGTGTTAAAATATCTCTTCCCAAGGTGGTCTCAAGAATGCTGTTTTGAATATAATCTAAACACCTGGCTTCGTCATCTTTAAGAGAATACACTTTTGGGTATCCTCCCCAACGGACATATTCCTCTAGCGTTGCACCAA
>JACRAO010000223.1 GCA_016213345.1 Bdellovibrio sp.
ATCTAGTCCAAACAGGGAGGCATTGATTCAGAAAATGGAAGAAATCATACAAGAAGAATGTCCGTGGGCCATGGGTTATTATATTACTGATTATCGTTTGATTCATCCGTGGCTACTAAATTTTCGTGGAGCTGAAATGATTTTGAATAAATATAAATATTATCGTGTAGACGAAGAAATAAAAAAACGGTATGTCAATGCAAATTAATATGTTCGAAAAAAAACAGTTTGTAAAAGAAATACAAGAAAAAGATCCGGTAGCTTCGCCTTTTTTGGTGAAATTAAGTGCAGTTGCAACAGACAAAAATGGTAAGCCATATTTAAACTTAATCTTCATGGACAAAACAGGGGAGATAGAGGCCAAGGTATGGGAGGATATACCTGCCCATATGGGACAAGTTGTAAAAGGTGCTTTTGTTTATGTTGAGGGAAAGTGCAAAACTTATCAGGGGCGAAAGCAAGTGCAAATTTCAAAAATGCAGATCTTAAGGGAAGACGAAGTTGATATTTCCCTTTATCTTCCAGAAAGTCCCTGCAATGTTGAGAGTCTTTATGCGCAGTTGGTTCAATTTATAAATGCCATGCAAGATCCTCATTATAGAGCGTTAGCTAAGGCTGTGTTTATTGATGACGAAGAAATCGTGTTAAAATTAAAAAAAGCTCCGGCCGCAAAATCCGTTCATCATGCTTATCCTGGAGGACTGCTGGAGCATGTTATTTCGGTTACAAAGGCTTTGGATTTTTTTTCGAAGCTTTATGCCCCGTATTTGGATCGAGATCTTTTATTTTTAGGTGGATTTTTGCACGACATAGGAAAGCTTTGGGAGCTTTCTTATGATCGAGTAACGGATTATTCTTTCGAAGGCAAGTTGGTGGGGCATCTAGTGATGGGTGTGGAGTTGGTGGAAAGAAAAATCAATGAATTAGAGAAAAAAGAAAATGGTTTGCCAGGCGCTTTGCCAGGAGCTTTTCCGGCGGAAAAAAGAATATTTGTTTTTCCCAAGGAAAAAAAAATACTAGTAAAGCACATGATTTTATCCCATCATGGGGAGCTGGAGTTTGGCTCACCTAAAAGGCCAAAATGTTTAGAAGCATTAGTGGTGCATTCTGTTGATAATTTAGATTCAAAAGTAAATACAATTAGAACGTTTATTGAGCAGGACCAAACACCGGGCAGGTGGACCGGGTTAAACAAAAGCTTTGAGAGATATTTTTATAAACCTGATTGGGTATATGCGTCTAAGGACTAAACAGTAACAGTAACGATAACAGTTACAGTAGATAGTTCTCTACGCCAGTAACCGGCTGATTTTATTACATATTTAATAAACAGAATAATATACTATTATTGTCAATTTATTCTTGACCGCATTCGGTTCTACCTGTAGCATTGCATAGTCTTTACAGCATCAAGAGGATGGACTCTCTTGGGTGTAAAACAGCTAAGAGTAAGGAGTTGAATTTTGTTTTTTGGAGCGTGGTTGTGCACTCAAATAGTAAGAACTTTATTGGCAAAAGCAAGCCTATCTTAGAAATTCTAGCCTTAGTGGATAAAATTGCACCCACTACAAGTACTGTGCTAATTTTAGGAGAAAGCGGTACTGGGAAAGAATTAATAGCAAGACAGCTTCATCTAAAAAGTAACCGAGCAGCCATGCCATTTGTTACTTTAAATTGCGGTAACTTGCAAGAGTCACTTTTAGAATCAGAACTCTTTGGCCACGAAAAAGGATCCTATACTGGAGCTAATGCTAAAAAAATAGGACTTTGTGAAATTGCAAATGGTGGTAGCCTATTTCTAGATGAAATCGGTGAACTCTCACTTGGTATTCAGTCTAAATTACTTCGTTTTTTACAAAATGGCGAATTTTATCGAGTAGGGGGTAAACACCCAATTCATGTGAATGTAAGAATTATTAGCGCTACACATCGTGATTTAGAAGGACAAATAAAAGAAGAAAAATTTAGAGAAGATTTATTCTATAGACTAAATACTATTACCTTAAAACTACCTCCATTGAGAGATAGAGCTGAAGATATTCCCATGCTGGTTGAGTATTTTTTAAAAAAAACAGATCAAGAAAAAGTGTTTCAAATAGATCCACCGGTTTTAGAGTTATTTGTACACTATCCATGGCCGGGAAACATTAGGGAATTAGAAAATATTATAGAAAGAATGAAAATTCTCACTGAAAGCAATATCCTGTCTTTAGATGATGTCCCTATAGAAATTAGAACTCCAACCCTACAACAGATGAAAATAAAAAAACTTGATCTGGAGTTGACCTTAGATGAAATTGAAAAAAATCATATCTTACGGGTACTTACTCATTGCCAAGGCAATAAAGCCCAAACTGCACGAAATTTGAAAATTACTCTAAAAACACTTTACAATAAGCTTCATAACTATGGC
>JACRAO010000221.1 GCA_016213345.1 Bdellovibrio sp.
AAATACAATAATTACAACTAAATTATCACATATATAAAAATAATTACATGGGTACAAATTTAGGCTCAAAAAAAATAAACCCTCATGGTTACAAGGACTTAATTGTTTTTAGAACCAAAATTAGGAGGAAGATCCGTCAGAGTACCGCGACTCGGTGCGACAACTCCTAGATCATAAACTTTCCATTCCTTTTCTATCACCTCAAGTGACATTGTTTGCGTATCAAACGGCACTAATAAGTCTTTATTGAACTTTGGTAATGCGGGAAATCCCTTTTCCTCAATTGATGTAAGATCAGGCACAGAAACCTGAATAAAATTTTCTCCTAAAATCTCAATTGGAGTAACTTCGAATCCAGGTAACTCAAAAGACACTTGTATCTCTTTTTGATCAGACTTAACAACCTGAAACTGCACTTTCATAGGTGTTTGAGAATTTTGTGAAATCCATTTTGCATTAATTTCAATATTAAAAAAGAAAGAAAACAAAACTACTGAAAAAACTGAAAAATATCTGTCCATGATTTTTCCCCCATGTTGTTGGCGTACTAATTTATTATTTCCTATTTTTATTTTTTTGCAATAGCTATGTATATATTTTCTATATTTAAAATTGCATTCTGTGCGTCAAATTGACTCCGTGCAAGCTGAAAAGCGTTTTTCGCAATCGCGTCGTATAAATTTTTTTGTAGTAATAGTTTTATCTTTTCTGCAAGTGCTGCGGCATTTCTAGGCTGAAAAAACAACCCTGTTTTCCGATCCTCTATGATATCTAACGGTCCTCCCTCCATGGGGGCAATTGGCACACTTCCAACTGCCATAGCTTCGACCAAAGTCAGACCAAACCCCTCTGGCGTTATCGACGAACAAACCACCACATCCAAAGCTGCCATGACCTGCCAAGGCTCTTGAGCTTCGCCCAAAAATCTAACCGGACTCTTTAGTAGCCTAGCTTGTTCTTCTAACTGTCGCTTAAAACCATGTCCACTTATTGAATTAGGCTCAGAACCGAAAATAAGACCATAAACATTTTTTTCATTCACTAAAGCTAATGCTTCGATAAAAAGTTTAATACCTTTTTGCGGATTTAATCTAGCCAATACACCTACTAAAAAATCATCTTTTTTAAAACCCCATTGGTTTCTTATAGATAAAGCTTTTTTATCATTTATAATCCAAGGATAAATCTGCTTGAAATTCACTCCAAGACGAATCACCACTGTTTGTCGCACAGGGATAAAATATTTTAATAAAATATATTTATTTTTTAATTTTTCTTGTGCCATCAAAGTGTGTTGTGAATTAACTAAAATTTTACGACAAGGTAAAATTTGAGCCAATAAATCCATCCAACCAGAAACTGGCCCGTGCTGAAACCAAATATGAGGCACCTTGTCTAAATAAGCAGCAAGAGCACCTAATAAAGCACCATAAGCCATAGTAGAATGCACTAGCTGTATCTTTTCAGTACGAATTAAAACTCTTAACCACTTAATAATCTTAAAAATACTCCAAGGCCGGCTTAAGCGAAATTTTTCTGTATAAACAAAAACATGCCACTTGGTATTTTGTAGTTCATGCTCCAGAGGACCTGGCCTTAATAGAGCATATGTAATGTCAAATTTAACTGGGTCATGCAAATACGCAGTATGCGATATAAAAGTCTCTGCCCCACCTCGTCCAGTAGATGGAACTATATATAGAATTTTTAGCCTCATGCATGAAAATCATATCGGTATTTGTTGATTCTTTGAACTAAAAATTTTATGTCGCTTTAACATTTCAAACAATGTACTCCGCGCCACACCTAAAATTTTTGCAGTTTTTGCACGATTTCCTTCGTTAATACGAAGTGCTCTTAACAACATTACACGTTCCATTTCATCCAAAGTTAACACGCCTGCTCCGAATTCTAATTCTGTTTCATTTTGCGAATCTTCTTGTAACATCAAAAATCGAAAACTATCCTCAAACAAAATCTCCTCAGATGAAGCTGACAAGGCGCAAGTTCGTTCAATCACATGCCGAAGCTCTCTTACATTCCCTGGCCAAGGGTAGTTTTTTAATCTAAATAGAGCCTTTGGAGAAAGAGTTTTCTTATAACAAGAAATAAATTGTTTTGCTAAAAGCTCAATATCTTGAGGCCTGGTTCTCAAAGAAGGAATGTTTAAACTCACGGTTGCCAAACGATAAAAAAGATCTTGCCTGAATTTTTTTTCTTCAACTAGTTTTTTTAAGGACTGATTAGTTGCACAAATAATCCTTACATCAGCATGAGTTGCATGATCAGAACCAACTGCTCGTAGCTCTCCGTCTTCTAAAAACCGAAGAAGTTTGACTTGTATTTCTAAAGGCAAATCTCCAACTTCGTCTAAAAATAATGTCCCGCCATGTGCCTGGATTAATGCACCTGGTCTATGAGAAATCGCTCCAGTAAATGAACCTTTGACGTGCCCAAAGAGTTCACTTTCAGCCAAGCTCATAGGTAAAGCCCCACAATGAATCGGCACAAACGGTCCGGAGTGCCTTTCACCCCAAGCATGCATGAGGCGAGCCAAAACCTCTTTTCCCGTTCCAGTTTCTCCTTCAATATAGATGGACAGAGGAGATTGGGCTGCCTTTTTTGCTGACCAAAGCAAATTTACTCCATCCGATGTACAAGTAAGCCATGGTTTAACTCCAGTGGGAAACTCTGGAGGATCTTTTTTATCCCCCGTTGTTTCCTCCAAGGTTAAGACTGTATCCCCAATTTTAAGAGGAATTCCGGCTGGAATATGGGCTTCACGAACGAACAAATCACCAAGACAAACTGCATTACTTTGATCATCACCACAAAGTTTAAACCAAAAAGGGGAGTTCTGGGTTTTTTCATTCTCACGCCAAAAATGACCAACTTTTTTGGGCAAACTGAAGTCATTGAGGAAAATCGCTGAAGACTCTTCGCGCCCCAAACTAAATGGATTTTTTGTGTCATTTAAAATTAATTTTCTCACTTGTCCTGATGGATCTTGTATTTTAACTTGCCAGTTCATAAAAAAACCTCCAATTGTTGTAAGAGCAAATTTTGTGCCAAAATGCATGTAGCTAAATTTAATGACTATTTGTTTATGTTGTCCTGGAAAAGCGGTTCAAATTTATCCTGATCGGTTAAGACATGAACCACCACAGGCATGTAAACTGTTTTTTACTTCTAGTTTACTATTCTAAGTGCTAGACTCCTTAATACAGAAAACAAAGGAGCTAGTGTGTCCATACAAATTGCAATCTGCTTGATGATCGAACTTGCACTCATCGTTATTACTTCTTTTCTACTGATTCAGCCAAATTATGTTTTTCATGGACAATCTAATACAATCAAAAATCTTGTAAAAAGCACTGGTTATATTTTTTTGTGTTTAACCTTTTTTTGGTCAGTTATTTTGGGATGTATTTTTGAACTTAGTCATTTAAGATTTATTATATAAAAATGTTTGATGATAATAACCTTTTTCACATTGGCATTATTGCTCCATCAAGTGTTATTTTAAAGAGTGATCTCACAAATGGCATAAAAAAATTAAAATCCAATGGATTTATTTCGATCAAAATCCACCCTGATTGCTATAAAAAACACTTGTTTTTTGCTGGTGACCAAAGGGCTAGAGCGTTTTATGAATTTGCAAAAGATGAATCAATACAAATCTTATGGTGTGCACGCGGAGGATATGGCGCCATAAGATTACTACAACGGCTTAAGGACTATACAAAGCAATTTGGCATTCCACCAAAAAAACTACTCATAGGTTATTCTGACATCACAGCTTTGCATGAATTTGTAAGAAAACACTGGCATTGGAGCATCCTGCATGCGCCAATGCCGGGATTAAAAGAATTCGTAAAAATAAAAAAAAGTGGATTTAATGAATTAAAACAAATCATTTATGGCAACCATAAAAACACATGGCTTAATGAATTCAAATTAAAAAAACTTAAGCAAATATCAAAACAAAACATAACTGGGACACTCGCTGGAGGAAATTTATCAGTGATTTGTTCCTTGGTGGGAACACAGTTTGCTATTCAAGCGGAAAATAAAATTTTATTTTTAGAAGACATCAACGAACCACTTTATAAGATAGATCGCATGGTGCAACAACTGGCACTATCTGGAAATTTAACAAACATCAAAGCTTTAGTGCTCGGATCTTTTGGCGAAATGACTTCACAACTGGCTTTTAGAGAAATATTTCAATCATTAGGAAAGCATTTTCAGTTTCCTGTATTTTATGGATTACCTGTGGGGCATGAAAAGAATAATTTTCCACTTCCTCTGGGCGGTCAATATAACATTGACGAAAGAGGTATTATTCAATTATTAGATTGGGAGTGGGCACATTAAGGCTCTGTGGCGGAATTGGCAGACGCGTACGACTCAAAATCGTATGTCCTCACGGGCATCTCGGTTCGACCCCGAGCAGAGCCAAAAATGAAAACACAGAAAGGGTTCAAACCATAATTAAAAAAAAATCTAAATCAAAAAAACAAAAATCAATTCACCCGTGGCGTCTT
Source organism: Bdellovibrio sp. (assembly GCA_016213345.1). Classification (GTDB taxonomy): domain Bacteria; phylum Bdellovibrionota; class UBA1018; order UBA1018; family UBA1018; genus JACRAO01. The sequence continues at coordinate 4,548 of JACRAO010000221.1, forward strand.
TGCCCTGCTGGGCAACATTGGATAATCACTCACCCTTTACATGTTCCACCCAGTAAAAAACATCCAGATGGAAGTATCACAACACGTCATGCTCATTGCGCTCACAACCCCTCTGGCAAAGATCAAATGTATCCGGAAGAAATCAAAAAAATCGCTGACCGTCATTTCTCCAAACTAAAACGGAAACCGTGTCAGCTTCCGCTGAAGTTTCCAAACGGAGTCAAATACGACGATTTAATTGCTGGCTGGGTGCAATATTGGAACGATATTTTCAGGCCAAAAGATCCGCTTGACCCCAATCTCATTAAAGCACTTATAGCCTCTGAATCAGGATTTGACCCAACAATGCTTACAGATAAAAAAAACTCAAACAGTGCCCGTGGGCTCATGCAAATTATTAATCAAACAAGAAAAATCTTGGGAAATGAAAAAGGCGAACTTAAAGATCATTTCCTAACTGTCACTAAATCCAACCTAAATGATCCAAATATAAATATCTGCGCTGGAATCCGATGGCTCTTTCAGAAAAAGCTTCTTGCTTCAAGCAAGCTCAAACGTCCTGCAACATGGGAAGAAGCTGTTGCGGAATACAAAGGCACACTCGAAGATTGGCGCACTGGCACAAAAAAAGGAAATAAAATAATGAAGATTTTTCAAGACTATTTTTCTACGTTCACTCGGTGCAAAAAATCATGATTAAATATTTGCTCTTTGGATTAGTTATATGCAGTTTAGCGTGTTCAACACCAAAGTCTATCCATCTAAAGAAATTGACAGCACTTTATCCATACGGTCTCATAGGGGATGATTATGATATTCTTAATGAAGATGATCTTGCCTCTAATACCTGTGCAGCAGAAGAACAACCCTTTCCATCAGAAGTAGCCTCATATCCATATTGGCAATGTTTTCCAGTCAAGAATGTTGATATTGTATGCGAAGTTACTGGATATGATAAAAGTCAAAAAACAAAATTGGCGATATTAGATCTGGAGGTAAAAGGAAAAGCAAAAAATCATCATTATCTATCCCGAAGAGCAATAGTCCTTGAAACCTGTAATGAATTTCAAAATGATCTAAAAAGACTAACTGAAAAAGAAACCTATGTGTGTGCATCAGGGGGTTTTGGTGGCTATGATACTGATGATTTTGGGAAAAAAGAGGCCAATTGGGTATTTGATAAATTCAAAACAAAAAAAGGATGCTCATCCTACTTCGTGGGAGGGTGTGATTTACAATATCAGTTAAAAAATGGATGTAAAATACCTAAACTATCAAAACGATAAACCAATAGGTAATGACCAGCTATAAATCTTTCTCTTTTTTTTCAATAAGGACAGCAGCAATTAAATTTTCATTTCTTGTTTTAAAAGACTTTGATAAAATTATTTGTATTAAATACAAGTCTGACAGCTCTTGATGATCTTAAAGATGAGAATATAATGTGAAACAGCTGCGACAATAACCATTGCATGAAAAATCTCATGATAACCGAAAACTTTTGGAAATGGATTGGGCCACTTCATAGCATAAATGAACGCACCCACACTGTAAGCCACTCCCCCTGCTAACAAAAACAAAAAACCTATAAATCCAATACTTTTATAAAATTCTGGACAATAAATAATCGCCGCCCAACCAAGTAATATATAAATAACCACAGATACTTTTTTAGGAGCATGAGCCCAAAAGAGAGACTGAAAAAAACCTATTGCTGAGCCAATCCAAATCAACCAGAGCAATGAGTTGCCATTCTTGTGCAAAGCAATCATTGCGAAAGGAGTTGTCGAGCCTGCAATCAAAAAAAATATTGCTGCATGATCAAGTTTTCGCAGCCACTGTCTTTGTTTAGTGGACCAAGTAGGCAAATGATAGAGAGAGCTCATTGCAAATAATAAAATGAGACTTGTTGAATAAATAATAGCAGCTATTATGGCTTTGGGGCTTGGAGCGATTTTCACTAATAAACACCCTCCAACTATGGCACATAAGCAAGCCAATAAGTGAGACACTCCCCTCAATATAGGTTTTGGTGGTTTGGGAAATTTTTGAAAATCTAACAAGTTCATTATGTTACAAGGTCTATACCAAAACCCAGGCAATCACAAGTCAAAGAAAAGCTTGATTTCAGACGCATGGCACTATATGGCATTATAATGATAACTTATTCTCTTAAGGAGGGGCTTTTATGAAAAAGTTAATTCTGTTTTTGGTGATTATGTTCTATTCGTATATGTCTTTTTCGTCTGATATGACTCCGTTACAAACAGGGCCGTTTGCTATTGATTGCTTCCTAGAAGCTCAACTTGTCGATCAAAATATTTATTATTATGAAGCAGCCACACTTTGTGGAAATTCTTTTTATATTAATGAAACTATGCAATGTTATCAGTCTGCAAATCAGCTCACCGCTGGGCTATTAGGTTCACACAGAGACAGAAACGCTGCTCTTTTGTGTTCAGGTGCTAGTTCTAATGCTCCAGTTGATTGTTTTCTAAAAGCTAAAAACGACTTAAGAGGACTTGATTTCAATACCGTAGAAGCCGCTCTGCTTTGCTCTGGAGCAAAATCAAATAAACCTTTAAGCTGTTTTCTCGAAGCATATAAGCTAACCACTACATTTGATAATCATAGAGACCGAAACATTGCCTATCTTTGCAATGGCACAGGTAATGGCACAAATTCAGACACTCCACTAAATTGTTTTGTAAATGCAAAAAGCAAGAATGGCTTAAATATCTCTACTAAAAATGCTGCTCTTCTTTGCTCCAGATCAAATTCACTAATGCCTCTGGAATGTTTTAAACAAGCTAAAAAAGAACTTGATATGTACGACGAAACTGCTGCTCTACTTTGTTCACAAGCAAATTCACTACTTGCTCCACTAGATTGTTTTAAAACTGCAAAACTTGAGCTTTGGGAAACAGAAGCTGCACTGCTTTGTTCTCAGGCTAAATCACAAGAACCAATTGCTTGCTTCCACGAATCGCAAAAAATAAAATCTCACATGCCATGGCGCTGGAAAGCTGCATTTCTCTGCTCTGGAGCAACAAATGACAAACCGTTAAAATGCTATAAAGAGATGACCTCTAGAAATGAAAATACCAGTTTTGCTGGCGGAAGAGCTCTTTTTCAAGATGAGGCATCTGTTTTATGTTCGCAAAATGGTGGACTTAATGGCTTCTTTTGGGTACTAAAACCAGAAAATAAAAACCGTTAGCACACTGTGAAAAAAAATCTGAGCTTTAAAATTCACATACCCAAAGAAGATCTCAAGCTAAGGCCCCGCACACCTATTAAGCCAACAAAAGTAGAGAAAAGCAAAAAAGCATATCAACGAAAACCAAAGCACAGGAAAAACACAGTCAATTGACTAGATTAACTCACAATGAGTTTCATCACGTAAATATTCTGAATTTTTCCTTTTGGAAGCCAGCCGTTAAGCCGGTCAATGATGGTTTGATAAATACGTTTTTTCCCATCCTTCGAAATTAATTCTTCTCGATCAATAGCTAAAAACACATTAGTCAGCTGATCACGAATATGCAACAAGTGTGTTTCGACAAAACTACAAGTCTCTTTCGTATCACACTCGGCTACTAATTCTATTTCAGCCATGTTGAGCACACCCTTAATTGTCTTTTGATTAGCTAAAGGCTTTAACTCTAAAGTAAAATCCCCAAGCTCTACCAAAGTATAACGCCTCTTTGCATGAAAAATTTGTTTTTCAAAAAAATCACCCAAATGTTTTGCAGTTAACTCGGCTTGTGAAAGCTGTTTTTGATGTTTTATCCTTTTTTGGTACAGCTCATAACTAAACACACCAACCAAGCCAATACCAAACAGGCTACCTAAGAATAAAAAGGATATAAGCTTAAAAGACAGATCGCGCGCAAATATCCCTTTAAAAACTCTAACAAATAGCTGCCTCAAGGACCAAGGCTCAATAGGCGTAGGCGTCATCATAAGCATACACTTATAAGAATAGCTTGCTCTCTTTAAATTAACAAACATACTAGCCCAAACGTACCCCATTATGTTACCGTAAGTTTTTTTATGGAGTCTATTTTAGAATTCGAAAAACCTATCGTAGAATTAGAAAGAAAATTGCATGATTTAAGAGAACTTTCTAAACAGGAAAAGGTAAGTTTTTCTAGTGAAATCAAAGTGTTAGAGAAAAAATTATCCCAGCTAATAGAAACAACATTTACAAACCTAACCCCTTGGCAACGCGTACAACTCTCCCGTCACCCAAACCGCCCCTATACTTATGACTATATCAGTGTACTATTTCCTGATTTTTTAGAACTCCACGGAGACCGTTACTTTGCTGACGATCCAGCAATTATAGCAGGAACAGCCACCTGGCCACCGCGCGTTAAAAACTCAAAAACAACTCAGACGATACCAATATGCATCCTAGGACACCAAAAGGGCCGCACCACAAAACAAAAAATGGAAAGAAATTTCGGCATGGCTAAACCGGAAGGCTACCGCAAAGCTATAAGACTAATGGAGCTGGCCAATCGCACTAAAATGCCCATTATTACCTTTATTGATACTCCAGGCGCTTATCCAGGAATGGACGCCGAAGAGCGGGGCCAAGCCCAAGCTATTGCCGAATGTTTACACATGATGTTCAGTCTTAAAGTCCCAGTTTTATCTGTAGTCATTGCAGAAGGAGGCTCTGGCGGTGCTCTAGCCATCGGTATTGCCGATAAAATCCTCATGTTAGAGTACAGTACGTATTCAGTAATTTCTCCAGAAAGCTGCGCGTCAATACTTTGGAGTGATGCAAGTTTTGCAGAAAAAGCAAGCACATGCTTAAAAATGAGCCCACAAGATCTGTTAAAACTAGAAATAATTGATGGCATTATTTCTGAACCAAAAGGAGGCGCGCATAGGAACTGGGAAGAAGCTAGCGAACTCTTAGGCACTGCTATTATTAAATATTTTCAACCACTGCTTTTTCCAAAAAACAAGAAAGCCTTAAAAAATATTTCTGATTTGCGGGCTTTAAAATTTAGGAAAATGGGTCTAAAGGCAATAGTTCATGCATAAAAAACTATTTGTAATCTCTGCTCCATCAGGTGCCGGTAAAACCACTCTCTGTCTAAAATTAATTAAAGACATACCACGCATTATTTTATCTATTTCATCCACTACAAGACATCCACGCAGAGGAGAAAAAGACGGAGTAGATTATTTTTTTCTTTCAAACGAGGAATTTCAAAATAAAATCAAAACCCACCAATTTGCTGAATGGGCCATTGTGCATAGCAACTACTATGGAACATCTAAGCATTTCATCGAAGATACCTTAAAAAACGGCAATGCTATTTTACTAGACATAGATATCCAAGGTGCAGCAAGTCTAAGAAAAACTTACCCTGAACTAAGTTATACAATCTTTATTGCCCCTCCAAATTTACAGGCTTTAGAAAAAAGACTACGCTCACGTGGCACAGATTCGGAAACAATTATCCAAAAACGATTAAAAAATGCTACAAAAGAATTACAGGAAGCAAAACAATTTGATAAAATTATTTTGAACGATAATTTAGAAAGAGCTTACTTAGAATTAAAAAATTTAATTAAAGAAAAATTATGTTTAAATAAATGCACTGAGTAAAATCATGGCCAAATATGACCCAGCAAGTCTAAAAACAATTTGCGGAACCATCACAAGTTACTATCCTGATGCTAAAATCGAGCTAGTAAAGAAAGCCTATAGTTTTGCCGAAAAAGCACATCGTGGGCAACTGCGCTCAAGCGGAGAGCCCTATATGATTCATCCCGTTGATGTTGCGCAAACACTAGCTGACCTAAAACTGGATATTGCAAGCATTGTAACTGGATTACTTCACGACACCGTAGAAGACACACACGCAACATTGGAGGAGATCGAAAAAGAATTTGGTCACGAAATCACGGAACTTGTTGATGGAGTAACAAAACTGTCAAAAATGGCGTTTAAAACTTCAGAAGAAAAACAAGCAGAAAATTTTAGAAAAATGATTGTCGCCATGGCAAAAGACATTCGAGTTATTTTAGTAAAGCTAGCGGATCGTTTAAACAACATGCGCACCTTAGAACATCTACCGCCACACAAGCAACAAGCTATTGCTCAAGAAACTTTGGATATTTATACTCCCATTTCGAACCGGCTAGGCATGAGCTGGATCAAAACAGAGCTAGAGGATCTTTGTTTACGTTTTCTACACCCGGATGTGTATTACAAACTTGCTCAAAAAATAGCCAGAACGAAAAAAGAAAGAGAAAAACACATTGAGCAAATTACAGAACTAACCCAGGAAAAACTCAAAGAATACGACGTACAAGCCACTATAGCAGGCAGAGCAAAGCATTTTTATTCGATTTATAAAAAAATGGAGCGAAGAAAAACTGAATTTGAGCAAGTATTTGATATAGTTGCTTTCAGAATTTTAGTTGATAATATTACAGAATGCTACAAAGCCTTGGGTGTAATTCACGCAACCTATAAACCTATACCTGGACGCTTTAAAGATTACATTGCCATGCCTAAAACCAATGGTTATCAATCTCTACACACCACGGTAGTTGGACCGTATGGAGATCGCGTAGAAATTCAGATACGCACACACGAGATGAATCAAACGGCGGAACGAGGCATTGCTGCACATTGGAAATATAAGGAAGGCAAATTTGATGCTCGATCAAAAGAAAACGTAGACTGGGTTAATCGGCTGTTAGAATGGCAAAAAGATTTGGATGACCCAAATGAGTTTTTAGAAACCGTCAAAATTGATCTTTTTGCTGAAGACGTTTTTGTATTCACTCCCAAAGGCGAAGTTAAACAACTTTCATTTGGCGCAACCCCATTGGACTTTGCTTATGCTATTCACACGGATGTTGGACACAAATGTGTGGGTGCCAAGGTCAATGGGAAAATAGTACCACTTAAACACCGTTTAAAATCCGGAGATACTATTGAAATTATTACGTCAAGTTCACAAACACCCTCTAAAGATTGGTTAAAAATTGTAAAAAGTTCCCGGGCAAAAGCAAAAATTAGAGCATACATTAAACAGCAAGAAAGAGAACGGGCTCTAGCGCTTGGAGAAGAAATTTTAGATAAAGCCTTAAAACTATATGGGCATTCTATAAATAAACTCGAAAAATCTGGAGAACTTTTAAAATTAGCACAGAATTTGAAATATAAAACTTCTGAAGAGCTATTTGTTTCTATTGGCTATGGGAAAATAGTAACTGAAAAAATCATACCTCTTATTGTCACCAAAGAAGCATTGGAACAAAAACTTAAATCTGCCAAAGCTGAGGACGAAAGTTTTCTTAAAAAAATATTTACTAGTGCAAAAAAACGAAGCGAAACACGAAATGCAATTACTGTTGCAGACTTAGATGATATTTTGATTCGTTTTGGACACTGCTGCAATCCGTTACCAGGCGATAGCATAATTGGTTTTATTACAAGAGGACGTGGAGTAACGGTTCATACGGCTAGTTGTGCAAAAGCACATGACAATGATCCTGAAAGAAAAGTTGATGTTCAATGGAACCTGGGCGATAAACACAATATTTTCAAAAGACATATAAAAATTCGTGTGCTTTCAGTAGATGAGCCTGGTCTTTTAGCTCTCATGAGTCAAACTATCACCGGATGCGGCGTGAATATTTCTTCAGCCAATATTAGAACCACAAAAGATAAAAAAGCAATCTCACTATTTGATGTCGAAGTAACAGATATCAGTCAACTCAACAAAGTGACAAGTACTCTTGAAGGCAAGAAAGGAATTATAACAGTTGAGCGTGTAAAATCTTAGCTATCTTATGGCCATAGCGCGTTGGGGGGGCGTTCATTTTTATCTAAGAGTTCTTTGAATTTTTTTTCTTTTTCATCAAGCTCCGCTTTTAAGGAATTCCTTCTTACCTCTTGCTCTTTCAAGCGTAGCGCGCGTTCTTCTTTGATAAGCTTTAAAAAACCCTCACGCCTTTGTATAAAATCCTGCACATATGCTCTTCTGTTAGAACCTTTGAGATTTTCCTTAAAAAACCTATGCCTGGCCTCTCTCTCGTTAATATCCCATTCCTTATAGTGATGCGCTTGTAGGGATTTTAGTGCCTGCGTCTCCATGGATTGCTGGTGATTTAAGGCTAATGATTGAGCTTTTCTTGATTTTTTAAACTCTTTCCAAAGTGCTTTCGCTTCAGATTTACTTAACGGAGAATTTTTTACATTTTCCTCACTCCTACTAAAAGTACTCATGCCAAAACCAAGAAAAACTATAGCACTATAACAAACACATCTGAAAAAATTATATTTGTTATTTTTTTGGAACATACTGAATTTTTGTAATTTTAAAGCCATAATCTGTAATATTTACATCAGTTTTTAATCTAATCTTTATTACTTCACCGTCTACATAATCAGAAGTATAATTTTGAAAACTCCCAGTTAAATCATTAACAGCTATACCAACCGCATCTTCTACATATACATGATCATATCTTTTCTCAACACTTACTTTTTCAAAATAAACTCTTAAATACTTAACACCAGACTTCTCGATCGTCCATGTTAGATTTTGATTATCTTTATAAGGATGTTCAGACTCTAGCGCTCTATCCTCCGTAAACCATTCGTTTTCTCCTGGCTCGTCATTTGGAGGAATAATATTGTAATACGCATTGAAAATATTTACTCTGCCTCGAGCTGTTACCTTGCTTTTTAATGCACGAATAGGCGTACTGGTTTGTATTAATCTCTGCTTAATAACATCAAATGTCCAATCCGGATTTGCAGACCAAAGTAGTGCTGCAATGCCAGAAATATGAGGTGTCGCCATCGAAGTGCCACTATATGTATCATAAGAACTTCCTTTTAGAGTGCTATAAATATTTACTCCAGGAGCTGCTACATGCACAGTTTTCTTTCCAAAACATGAAAAATCAGCCAACTTGTCTTGATTATCTGTTGCAGCAACAGCAATAACATTTTCTGCAGAATAACTAGCCGGGTACATAGGAGTACTATCATTATCAGTTGCGGAGTTTCCTGCAGCAGCAACAAATAAAATTCCAGCATTTCTTGCTTCAACAATAGTATCTAGCATAGCTTGTGAGAACCCACCACCACCCCAACTATTGCTCATTATTTTAGCTTTCATTTTTGTTGCGTAGCGAATTGCCTCAACAGCATCTTCGAGTGTTCCACTTCCAGATTCGCTTAAAAATTTAATAGGCAAAATAGACACATGCCAGTTTACACCTACAACACCTGTTTCATTATTACCAAGTGCACCAATTGTTCCAGACACATGTGTTCCATGTCCATTGTCATCTTGAGAATTACCTTGCTTAGTAATAAAATTCCACCCACTCACATCATCGACAAAGCCATTGCCATCATCATCTTTGCCATTACCTGCAATTTCACCAGGATTAACATAAATATTTTCTTTCAGATCTGGATGATCCCATTGAACACCAGTATCAATTACAGCAACTATTATATCGTGACTGCCTAAAAGTCCTTGGTCCCAAAGAGGTAATACACCGATATCAGAGCCTGGAACACCAATCTGTCCGGCAGAATCCTTTTGTCCAGTATTATACAAGCCCCAAAGTTTAGAAAAATCTAGATCGTTAGGTTGACCACTT
>JACRAO010000225.1 GCA_016213345.1 Bdellovibrio sp.
GTCCCTCGCAAAATTATGTTATCAGTTTTTAAATTGGAAATCTTTTTCTATCCGCTCAATGCAGACTCGTGCTATTTTTGAATGGGATACCACTACATCAAATAATGCACTATTTACATTTAACACTTTTCCTTTTAAAAACTATGTTGTTTGTGGTGGCGACGGAGTATTTACTCAAGTTATCAGACAGGCGCAAAGTGCTGTAGATATGTTATTAAAAAACTAATTTTATGTTCCCATTTGTAAGAGACGGAAATTTAGACGTAGTTATCGTAGCGGGTCCTCACATAACGTGTTGGCCTTCGATTGGAGTTAGGACACTTTCCTCTATTTGTTCAGCAAGTGGACTAAGTGTTGGTATTTTTGGGGGTCCTGAACTCATGGTCAAAGGTGTACTACCGCTTCATCAAACCGGCGGAATACTTTTCATAGAAGACACTCAGAAACGTATTCATAGATTACATGCTAGATCGGTTATTAAAATTGCAGATAAAATACAATTTCCTCTTCCATTTGAGGGTTGGCATTGCGAAGGATTAATTTTACTTTCCACAATAGAAGCTTTAAATAAAACAGTTCTCCTCAATTGGACACCGCGCGTAGTTATATTGGGCACTTCAAACGGTGCACTCCGTTTTGGATCTTTCTTGCTTAACTCAAAAAGCACATCAGAAGTGATTTGTTTAGAAACTTTTCTACAATGGGGAGCCAAACGCTACGAAGGATGGGAAACTGAAAAAAGAAGATTTGAAATTCTTGACGGAAAAATCGTAGAGGGTAGACCTTTAAGCTTAACAAAGAAAACTACACAAACGTGGGAGTTTGTCGTACAAACAGGTGCAGATAAAAAGAGTTTTGAGGTAAGCCGTGTTGTGTCAGCAGGGTCTTTTTATAAAAACAATGGCATTAAAGAATATCCCCCCGGTTCTCTCTTATTTGAATTAGAACAAACGGCATCACACACGCCTGAAAACAATATGGAAGGTTGGACACTAGAAGAAAAAAGAGCAACTATGCTTGGACTTAGAGTATCAAAAGCACTTTCTACTGAATCTGGAAGCAAGAAAAAGGAAAACCAGTATCTTTTTAAAAAAGCTAAAATCCAATTAAAAAATATTTTTGATCATCAAGACAAGCCATGGTCTCCAACTTACCATGGCAAGTGGCTCTCTAAAGGTGACATGAGATTACTAAAAAGTTTCTCAGGCGTTCCGCAAAAAGCACATTATTTTAGACCAATAGCTACTATTGAATGCTTCGAAAACATACCGTGCAACCTGTGTGAAAAAGCATGTCCCGAGGGAGCAATTAGGCTCACAAAAGATAGGGATTCTGTTTTGACTGAACCCAAGTGTACGGGCTGCGGAATATGCTTAACTATTTGCCCAAGTCAATCAATAGCTCTTGTGCACGAAAAAGAAAATAATTCAATATCAGAAATAACGTTACCCCCACAGGGGAGTTTTGACTTTAAAGGCGGCGATTCAATTACGCTGCTAAACAGAAGAGGCGAGTCTTTGGAGTCCGGAAAAGTTCTTGCACATCAATTAACATTACCACTTATAAGAATAGGCGTACCAACGCATCTTCTTTGGGAGACCAGGGGTTATAAAAAGAACTCGGTAGCACAGGAAAATGAACTTTTAGAGCCCAAAACAACCACTCAGAAAACAACTGTTGTTTTGAATGGTGAAAAACGACTTATGCAAAATGAAATTCTAGTAAGTGCTGCACTTTTTGAAATGAATCAACATCGAGTTTCTGATAACTTACTCTGTCAAGACGCTAGCTGTGGTTTGTGTGTATTAACTATAGATGGAACAAAAAAAATGGCGTGTCAGACCAAGGTTCGCCCACAGATGCAGATCAAGTTCCCTGAGGTGCCCCAAACTAACCAATCACAATCTTCACCAAAACCATCAGACATTGTGCTTTGTCCATGTACGGGTTTAACAATAAATGAAGTTTTAGAAAGAATTCAAAATAGTAAAGTAAAATCTCCAGAAGCACTTTTTTCTGCACTAAAAATCAGCGAGGGCCGTTGTCATGGATTAATTTGCAGAGAACCACTTAAGCAAATCTTTATGGAGAAACACATGGATGTGTCTGAGTGGATTGATTGGCATTTTCCATGGTCAGATTGGAAATTAAGTAGATTCTGCTGAAATTTGAGCAGAATCCAAGTACTTTGCCAAGTATGTTGCCAAGTACGTTGGTGGATTAAGAAAATTTTCTATCTTCAAATTAATTAGCTCTGGCAAATCCATTTGTGGGGAATGACTGCCGTGTTTAATAATCTCTAGAGAGCTATTGGGTATTAATTGGTGCAAAAGCTCTTGTTGATGAAGCGGGATGACCTTGTCTTTTTCGCCTGCAATAATTAAAGTAGGCACATCAATCGTATGTAACCATTGCAAACAATCATAACTTTCGTAATCTTGCATAAGCTGTAGGAAAACTAAAAAATCAGTTTTAAAAACCTCTTTATAAAATTGCTTTATTTTTTTGTCAGGAGTCAATGAAGAGTTAAATCCTTTCTTTTTTACTAAATTTAATAAAAAAGGATTCAGTCTCTGGAGTTTCCAAAAATTAGCCAATAAGAATGGGAATTTAGCGTTTGTTTTTATTAAAAACTTAAACCACTTTTGAAGATAATTTTTTGCAAACAGTGTTTCAAGCGGACCCCTTGGGGCACCGTTGATTAATACCATGGCAGAAACGGACGAATGGTATTGTCTAAAAAACTCTAAAACAATATTAACGCCCATGCTATGACCCAAGAAAACAGCTTTGGAAATATTTAATTCCTTAAGCAATACTTTTAGATCCATAGCAACATGAGCAAGAGTGATCTTATCTTTACAAGCTGGAGTTTCAGAGTGGTTTTGCCCTCTGTAGTCTAACCAGATAACTTGATATTTTTGGCGAAAATACTCGAGCTGGTAGCACCAATGGAGACTCGAGCAAACCAAACCATAACAAAAAACCAAAGGCGTTCCTTGTCCTTCGATTGTATAAAATAATTTGGTCCCATCAAAACTTTTTATATAACCGCGTTGGGCTAAAACCGAAGAGTTGTAACACACAAGTTAATTTTATAGCATAAAATATTTTATGAAGCTGCACTACCCGCGTTATTGGCCACGTTATTAGTGCTAATAATTTTTTGAATGCTATCGGTAATGAGTGCTTTATCCTTGGGGTTGGCTTTGCTGAAGAATTCGTAAAGTTTTTTCATTAATTCAAACTCTACTGGATCTGAAATTAATAAATTTGGACATTTATTCGTAGAGTTTACCTTACCTAAGCGAGAAGATAATTTTACTGCATACTCCTTTTCTAATAGTGTCATGACTTCTTCTTCAGCGACATTAAGTGCTTTAGTTAAGAATGCAACATGACTTGGCGGCAAGGGCGTAACACCCCGTTCTACATTAGAAATAAATTGTGTAGTTACTGGAGGATCAAAAAGTTGTCCCAGTTCTTTTTGAGAAAGTCCGAGATCTTCTCGTTTTTGTTTAATAAACTCGCCAACTAGTTTAGGGTATTTTGATTCTTTCATAGTTAAGAAAAGATTAACTTAATAAATTTAATTAGTCAAGTATTTAGGTTTAAATATGTGTCTTTTTTGACACCCACGCAGTAATGCTTGCTTCTTTTTTAAAAACTAAAGATAACTAACACTAGCGTGGATACAGAATTTCTCTCTTATTTAGAATGGCCAAAATTTATAGACCTAGCGGCACAAGAAGCGTTTACTTTGCCCGCAAAATCAAAACTAGAACAGTTTAAAAATCCGGCAAACTTTGCTCAAAACATAGAAACTGCAAAAACTTTTTCTCAAGAACTAGATATTATCCATCTTCTCGAAAAAACAAGCCTCTGGACATCTCTCAAAGAACTAGCACATCCAGACTCGGTTTTTGAAAAAATCAAACAAGCAAAGACACTAGATCAAAATGAACTTCTGCTCATAAAATCATGGCTCATAGCTATTGAAGCCTGGAGCCAACTACCACAAGACGAAATCAAAGGCTTATATTTTAAAAAAACATTTTCTATGCTTTCTGATCCACTAGAACCCTTACGAATCATCGAAGATAAATCGCTCAAAATCAGCGAAATAACTACTAAGCTTAAGCCATATTTAGAAGAAATTATCCAGAGTATTTCCATTTTGATTAATTTGGACGTTATTCAGGCAAAAGCACGTTTGGGTAAAAAATACAACAGCAAACCTATCCAAATCACTAATGAAAAAATATTTGACCTAAAACAAGCTGCACATCCTTTGTTATGGTGGAACACTTCGAACTTCAAAATTATCAAAAATGACATTTATTTCGCCCCGCCAACTCAAGCACTACTCATAAGTGGGCCACACCTTGGAGGAAAAACAACATTATTAAAAACCTTAGGATTTGCTTGCGTTTGTGCAAAAACTGGGTTTCCAATACCAGCTTCGTGTGCTCCAACTATTCCGTTTTTTAAACAAATTTATTTTATAAATAAAATAAGCTTTGAAGATCAAATTTTGCAGCTAAAAAGCATATGCACAACCTGCAATAACGACAGTCTTGTTTTTTTGGATGATCAAATACTTAGCACTAATCCAGAAGAAGGCACCGCACTTGCAACAGCAGTTTTAGAGACCTGTATTAATAAAAACGCTACTGTGATCGCCACCACACACAACACATTTTTAATAAAACATTTTGTTTCTGATTCAAAAGTACTAAACGCGAGCTTTGGTTTTGACGATTCCTTAAAACAAGTTGACTTTAAATTAGATATCACCGCTCCAGGAAGTTCATATGCACTAGAAACAGCCGAAAAACTAGGGTTACCATCAGAGATTGTAGTTTTAGCAATAAAATATTTATTGCCTGATCTGACAAAATTGACTTCGTTGCTTTTAAAGATCAAAAAAGACTCTACAGTATTATCACTGGCCCAAAAAGAAGCCGAAACCCTAAAAACTGAAGCTGAAAAACTAAAAACAGATTGGTTAGAAAAAGCAAAAATATCTTTTCAAGAAGCCCTGGACCGGGCGCGTCAAAAACTAAAAAGAATACAAGATCAAGCACAAGATGCAGTTAGAGAGGCTGTAAAAAAACTTGATCAGATACACTCAAGAAAAGACTTAGACAATATGCGAAGCTCGCTTAATCAAACACTATCAAACACAATAAATAATGCAGAAGCAATTGTTTCTAAAGAAGCACCCCAAACCGAAGCATTGTCGCCTGAAAAACTGTTTGATTATCATATCGGCGAAAAAGTAAAACTCCACAAATGGAATAATCTTGGAACCATCTTAGAAATAGTTGGAGATAAAGCAAAAGTAGCTGTAGGAAATTTACAACTTACATTGTTTTTGAATGAACTAGAGCCATGTGAGGAAAAAGAAAAAAACCAACCCCCTGCAGTTAAAATCACCAATCCGGATCAGATCGCTACTCCAATGCAAGAGCTTAATATAAGAGGCTTGAGATTAGATGACGCACTCAGAGAATTAGATCGGTATCTGGATCAAACATTTCGTTCTCAAGTTCTGACTGAAGTTAGAGTCCTGCATGGACTTGGCACAGGTGCCTTACGAGAAGGCATTAGGTTACATCTAAAAACTTTGCCTTATGTAAAAGCATTTAGAGATGCCTTGCCACATCAAGGTGGGGCAGGAGTTACGATTGTAGAGCTGGATGTTTAAAAGTTCAAGTTATACATGAGACGCACTGTTTCGTCGCTATTTTTTTGTTCTGAGTTCAAGTAATTAAAATTTCTCTTAATATCCAATGCGCAACTTATCTTTGATGATAATGGCTTTTCAAACGTTGCGGTAAAATTACTTGTTGTGGTTCCATAATTTATGGTTCCTTTTACATCAATAAGTGGTATCGAACGCGCAACTCCAATTGCAAATCTCTCTTCTTTCTGTAAGGCGTCATCTGGCTCTGGGAGCCAAGGATTTCGTTCCTTTGGAGCCTTCCCAACAAACTTAGCAGACCCGGTTAAAATAGGAGATGACAAGCTGAACTCTCCTTTTTGTTTTGAGAGATCTGATTTTATTTCCAGTTCTGAGTCTTTAAAAACATTTAACTTAACAGGTTGCCCCCTAAACAAAAACGCACACATACCAGCAAGCAGTGCCGCTGGTTTTTTTAATGTTTTAATAAACGAATATCTTTTAGAAAACCTAGCTAGTCGTTTTGCCAGGTCATTTAATTTTTTCCCCTTCTGCTGCTCTTGTATATCCTCAAATATTTTTTTAGGCTGTGTTGCGAGCTGATTATAATGCTCCCGTTTTTCTGATGTGTTTATTTCTCCACGTCTTTCTTTTTTTTCATATTCTGAAAGTAAATTCTCTAAGCTTTTTCGTTGACTTCCGGCATATTCAGAATCAAAAATGTCCTCAATAAGTGGTTTCTCTTCGAGGCCATTTTCTTGATAGATATAGTCTTTTAAATACGAGTGGTTTGGCTTTTGATAAAGCTGTCCCTTCATCCACTCTGGCATCCACTCTGGTTTAAGTTGAGCGGCACAAATAGCTGTTCTAGGAGCATGCAAAGCAAACAAGCCAATGCTCATAGTGCAAATTAGAAAATTAAAACTGATTCTTCCAGTCGTCAACATAGGAACCACCACCAGAAGGCTAGCAAATACTGTACCACAAATATGAGTAATAACATATTAGAATTACAGAAGAAATTATTAGTATTTAAATAAATATTGTATATGTTTTATACAAAGCTATAATTTTTACAATATTACTTCTTTTTTAAGCGATTTCTCCAGCTTTTGCCTTCTCTTGCTTTTGGATCAAGCTGGTACTTGCGAACAGCTGCAAGGTGCTCTGAATACGTTTTTGTAAACTCATGTAAACCCTCATTTTTGGAAACAAAATAGTAATACTGAGTTTTTGCCGGATAAAGAGCCGCCAATATAGACGCCTTGCCTGGATTTCCTATTGGCCCCGGTGGCAAGCTAGAAATGACATAAGTATTATATGGATTTTGTAGGCTTAAATCCAGCTTTGTCAAATTACCACGATATTTTTCCCAAATTCCATAAATTGATGTCGGGTCACTCTGAAGGCGCATTTTTTTATTCAACCGGTTATGAAATACTGAACTAATCAACGCTCTTTCTTCTGGCGCACCCGTTTCCTTTTCGATGATTGAGGCAAGTGTTATTACTTCGTGTTGAGTTAGTCTAAGTTCCTTTGCTCTTTTGCTAAAATCTTGAACCCAAATCTCGTAAAATTTTTTTGTCATCATTTTTATTATTTCTTCTGGTGACATTGTTTTATTTAAGAGATAAGTGTCCGGATACAGGTAGCCTTCTAAAGTGGTTAACAAGGGAATCTCTTTAGTTTTAAATCCCAAAGTTTCTATAAATTTATTGTTTTTACAAAGAGGAATAAAAAGTTTCTTTAAAGATAGTTTTTTGCTTTCTAATTTTTCAGCAATTTCATAAATATTATCACCTTCCTGGACTGTAAAAGAGTAAGAAATTCCTATCCCACTGTTTAATACGTTAAAAATATCAACAGGAGTCATGGCAGCAGAAAGTTTGTATTCTCCCACCTTTAACTTTCTCCAGCCTCGTATAATTTTTCCAAGCCATATTAATTTTTTGGGGTTACCGATAATTTGTGTTTTAAATAGCTCTTGAGTTATCTCGTTAGGACTGTGCCCTTTATGAATCAGAATGATTGTTTCTTCTGTCGAATACGACCGGTAAGGACTAAGGGCAAAACCTAAAAAATCTATAACAATATAAACACATGTCAATAATGAGAGAAGAACTAAGATCAAAATAAGTGGTTTTTTAAAAAAACGCATTTTATATCTATAATAACTCTTTTTTTTCTTTA
>JACRAO010000224.1 GCA_016213345.1 Bdellovibrio sp.
GATAGATGAGTAGGATAGGACTATATCAACAGCAGCCTGCAGGTTATAAGGCTTTTATCCCGGTCTCTTTTCCAGATAGAGATCTAATAACATGGGATAATGACCTTATTATGCTTTTATCACAGGCAGATAGGGCTATTGGTAAACTTAACGCGATAGACCAGCTTGTGCCTGATGTGGATTTCTTTATATATATGTATGTTACTAAAGAAGCTGCGTTTTCTAGCCAGATAGAAGGTACACAGGCGACATTTCTTGATTATTTTAAAGCGGAGGCAAAGATTATTGATAAAGACATTCCTTCTGATGTTGATGAGATAAAAAATTATATTGAAGCAATGAATCACGGTGCTGACCGTTTAAAAACTTTGCCTCTATCTTGGCGCTTAGTGCGGGAAATGCACCAGATATTATTAAAAGGCGTAAGAGGACAGCATAAAACACCGGGCGAATTTAGAAAATCACAAAATTGGATAGGAGGACCGAGTATTGAAACTGCAACTTTTGTTCCACCGCCACCAGAGGCCTTGCAGGATGCGTTATCAGACTTAGAGAAGTTTTTTCATAGCACCTCTAGTAAATTTCCACCATTAATCAAAGCTGGATTAATTCATGCGCAGTTTGAAACAATACATCCCTTTCTTGATGGCAATGGCAGAACAGGCAGGCTTCTAATCACCTTTTATCTTTATAAGGAAGAAATTCTATCGCGGCCGCTTTTATATATTTCTCAATTTTTCAAGAAATACCGCCATGATTATTACGATAAGCTAAATGGTTATCGTTTTGACAATGGCGTTGAAAATTGGCTCAAGTTTTTCTTAGAGGGAGTGCGCGTTGTTTCTGATGAAGCAGTTATAACTGCTCAGAAGATTACCAAACTAAGAGAAGGGCATATACAGGCAGTATCAAAGTTTGGACGTAACGCAGACACAGCTTTAGAATTATTGAATAAGCTTTATAGTCTGCCGATAGTTGATTTTCGGTTAGTGGGCAAAATTACAGGTATCTCTTCCAAAGCGAATATCAATGCTTTGATTGAAAAATTTGTAAAAGCAGGAATTTTATACGAAACCACAGGCAAAGAACGTTACAGAAAGTTTATTTATCGAGAATATATACGTCAATTTAGCGATGAGAAAATAAAGTAATTTTCATTAAATTTTTTTGAATTTTTACAGTTTTATTGTGTAAAAGGGTGAAGAA
>JACRAO010000230.1 GCA_016213345.1 Bdellovibrio sp.
AGTCCCAAAGGGACATTTTTTAAGCACAGAAAAAATCTAAAACCCCACCACCGCTGCATTACTCATTAGACACCCCGGTCTATTTTGCCCGCAAGCCTATAAGGCCAACCCTTGTCTTTTTTTTACTGTCTGGATCACAGAGAAAAAATATTATCTATATTGTGTTTATATTATTTTTGTGATATCAATTAGAACGGTTAAATAGGGATTATGCAGGGCATAGTCAGGTTAATTTAGCCAGATTTACTTAGTGTGATTAGTATTATGTATAGTTTAGCTTTTTTTATTTTATCTTGTTTTGTCTTGTCTGATTTTTATACACCCAATGCGCTTGCAGGAACTCCAAAAGGCATATGCGAGCAGCTTCTTCGAGATGACTACGTTGCAGACGTAACATCTGGTTCTCTTAGTTACGAACAAGGATATACGATAAGCGAAATAATAAGGCACGTAGAGGAAGCGCCTAAAAGTGCAGATATTGCAATACCAGATCCTAATACAATTGTTTCAGTTTTTTCACTTGCAGATGATAACTTAATGTATTATCAAACGGCAATTGGACCTGATATTGGGACTCCGCGAATACCTTATAGGTATTTTGAACCATGCTCTCATTCAATAGTAAGACATTTTTTTTATGCTCATGCTCATACCGGAAATGCGACTAGAGCATTAGAAGTCGTCCCGTTTTTGACATATCTTAAACGGCAAACCTCAACGTTAGCAGAAGTAAAAAGACATTTAGAGTTTCCAGCTGACCCAAGGTTCATAAAATATTTAGAAATTAAATACGGTTTTGCATCAACCGAAAAAATAGAGCCTTCTGTAAAAAGAGTAGCAATTAATCCAAAAATCCATGCATTTTCAAGAATAGTGAGCAGGCAAACTGCAACTGCTTATGATACAAACGGAAACCCAATATTTTTTGTACATACACAATTGCCATGGGAAATGGAGCCAGGGTTTGCTTATCTGACTGCAAGAATAAACCCATATGTAATGAACTACGAGTGGGGGAGAGCTAGCGCATTAACTTCTCTAAAGCCTGACAGCAAAGAACTGCAATTTACTATAAAACTTGGCAAACAATGGCTTACACTCTTGACCTTACATGATGTTATTATTCATAATGGTGATCCAGGTAAAGCAAATATTTATATACTTGCAATGGATAAAGAACATCAGAGACTTTATCAAGCAAAGCGTATATATGGCTTTAGACCAGTTGGCTTATCGCGTGATGATCCAGAAAAAATGGTTTTAAAAAAGTCTTTAATGGATGCAATTCAAGAATTTGAACCATTTGACTTGATACCAAAAGTATACGAAGTAGCCGAGGATTTTCACATATCTCCGATACTTGCCTTTTCTTTGTTAACGGAAATTAGAAAAATCAATTTAAATCTAATAGGCGTACCACCACCAGAAGCACAAGGTTTTGGATTTTTAAATTCAATCTTATATATAATAGAGATTCAAGATAGAACTTTACTCACGCGTTTAAGACTAAACGCACTTGCAAAAAAATATAAAATTGCGGAGTCTGCAGTTTTAAAACTTGCCCAAGAAGAAGGAGTTTTTGATGGAGACCCCTGGAAACCAGTAGGTACACCAGAAGATAAAAAAAACACAAATGTAAAAGTTACGCTTGACCTAAAACAATATCAGGCAATTAAACTTGAACGTTATTTAAAAAGAAATATTAAAAAACCGCCAGAAGATATATTTAATTTAGATGATATTTTTGCTAAACTATTAGCACTATATAGAGAGGAATTGAGAGCATTTGGTATTAATGATCCAGACAAAGAAATAAAAAAAATGCGGTTTTTAATAAAAAATATCGATGAAGATGTAATAATTGCATATAACTCATCAACCTTGTCCAAAAAATTGCAAGCTAGCTTTACACGTAGTTCATGTTTCTTTAGTGGGGTAGATTTAATTAGAGCATTTGCTAATACGTCTGATGCTGGATATGACGTGCCAAATATTGCACCTATAGGAGCCACCAGATACTGGTACAGAAAATATGGATTCCGTTGGTAAAAGATATCACTCTTTAGTTCAGTCTATACTGCAATAAAGAGGTCCATTTTTGCCTCATTTTGTGTCTGTTTGCCCGTTTTTTGTCTAAAACAACCAGCATTTTTTGGCACGACTTTTGCTAGTTAGGCAATGTTTCAAATGCTTAATCCGAGAGGAGGAGGGTTTTACAGAAACAGAGGTCACTCCAATTCTGCCGTTTGGTATTATCACGGGTTGTTCGCAGATGGTATCCCGTGTGTTAGAGTAGACCTGGAGATATCTAGGAACTCCAGGAAAGCCAGAGGATAATATTTCCAGGTCTACTTTAGCAAAAAAAGGAAAACTGTATGAATGCGGCTGAGAAACAGGACTCTTCAGTGGATTTTCGATTCTTAAACGAAATTTTAGTAAACGATCAAGCAAAGGGAAAATTAGTAATAAAAAAGGTCGTGGAAATATTTTTTAACCAGTCCAGTCTGTTCTTGGGGCAAATTCAAAGTAATTTAAAAATTGGAGATACAGGGGAGCTTGCCTCTGTTGCTCATAAGTTTCGTTCAAATGCATCCTGTGTGGGGGCAATTAAACTCATGAAGCTATTAGAAAAATTTGAATTCGATGGTGCTCAAGTTTTAAAAGAAGACTGGACCCAAAGTGTAAAGTCAGTAGAAGACGAACTTTCAGTTGTAAAAGAACAACTAAAAAACTTCATTGCACACTTTAATTAAGCAGGATTATACAGCAAATATGATCCTAAAATAGACTTAAGATCCTTGATCCTAAATGGTTTTTGCAAAAAACACGGATAGGTTTGCTTTTTTCCTAAAAATTCGAAAATCTTATGCAATGACAAGCTTGACATAAGTAAAACAGGCATTTTGGGATACACAGAGTTAAAAAAATTCCAAAGATCTATTCCTGTTACGTTCCCATTTAGAAAAATATCCAAAACAACCAAGTCATACGGTTTTTCAGATAAAAAGCATTTTGACGCCTGAACTTTTTTTAATAGAACCTCAGCAGAGGTAAACCATTCCCAATCAAAAGGGATGCCAAATGTGCTTAATGTTGAACACATGATCTGCTCTAACCCCATATCATCTTCAACAAAAGCAATCTTCTTTTTTTCTGAAATTAAGTGCCTATAAAAAACCTGGTCTGAAGATAGTTGTTTTTTCACATTCATCTCATACTGCGATAGCAAGTTGCGTGCCAAATAATAAATTTACGATATCTGATAAATTTCTCGTACTTAGTGCTTATACGAGGTTTTGGTAAGGCAGCTAATGCCCCTCTAAGAGCATAAAATGCCCCAAGCTATTGACACATAGGGTCATATGGTTTAGAGTGGCCTCTTTGGAAGGCGGTAAAAAGAGTGTGGATCTAGCTAAAAAGATTTGTATTGTTGATGACGATATTGGTAGCTGTGAGTTAACAAAGGGTTTTTGCGAACAATATGGTTTTGGATCGCAAGTTTTTCTGTCATCTCAAGAAGCTATAAAATTTCTCGAACAGTTTGATAACAAAAATAAAAACCCATTTTCTCTTATTATCTGTGACTTAAAAATGCCTGAAATTGATGGAATTGAATTTATTAATCGGCTGAACTACTTGGATCAAAAACCACCAGTTATTTTACTGACAGCCCATGGATCAGTCGATACTGCGATTGAGTGTCTGAACTCTGGAGCTGCTGATTATCTTACAAAACCAGTTAATTTTAATGAACTTTTAATTATTTGCAATAGAGCAATTAAGATCCATGAGATGGAAGAAGACTATACGCTATTAAAAAAAGAGCTCTATAAAACATATCTTCTAGAAGATATGGTTGGTAAAAGCACTCAAATTAAAAATGTATTTGAATTTATTCAGAAAGTATCCAAAGTATCATGTAATGTGCTGATTACTGGTGAAAGTGGCACTGGCAAGGAAATGGTAGCAAGAGCCATCCATAACCAGCAATTTAAGTCTAATTCGGGTATACCTTTTGTTGCTATTAACTGTTCTTCTATTCCAGAAACGCTTTTAGAATCTGAGCTCTTTGGTCATGCTAAAGGCTCTTTTACTGGAGCTACTAATTGCAGACGCGGTCTTTTAGAGGATGCTAATGGAGGAACCGTATTTTTAGATGAAATTGGCGAACTGCCCGTTTACCTGCAGGCAAAACTGCTGCGTTTTCTGCAAGAAAGAAAAATTAAACCAGTTGGAGATAACACTTATAAGTATTTAGATGTGAGAATTATTGCTGCTACCAATATGAATCTCAAAGAAGCTACAAAAGTGGGAACATTTAGAGAGGATTTGTATTTTAGAATGTGCGTTGCTCCTATAGAGATCCCACCGCTGAGACACAGAAAGGACGATATTATTCTCTTAGCAGAGCATTTTTTAAAAAAGTATACTCAAAAATTTAATGTAAAGATTTTGGGTTTTTCAAGAACTGCTATTGCTAAACTCTTAAAATTAGACTGGCCTGGCAATGTAAGAGAGTTAGAAAATACTGTCGAAAGAGCTGTGGTATTTTGTGACGAAAAATTTATTAACGAAAAGGATATTCAAGTACCTGATCTTAACAAGGGTAATGCTGATATTGTTAAGTTGTTTTCAAGTTTAAAGCCACTTGAGGAAATTGAAAAAGAATATATTGAATATGTACTTCTTTGCACGGGCCACAAAAAAGAAAAAGCTGCCGATATTCTTAAGATAAACCGAAAAACTCTCTATAGAAAACAACATGAATATGAAATTTTTAAACAGAACCATTAGTTGATGTACTATAAGCAGCATATTTTGCATGTGTGATGTAGTCTTTTATATTTTCTAAGGCGTCATAGCAGCTACTCTGAAATGGAAACCGTGCAACGTAAATTGGACAACTGGATGAAAGTGAAGAAAGTTTCAGATATTTTATGTCTTTTGGATCAAACGAAATTAAATCATAGTTTCCTTCTATTTGAGTTTGTAAAATTTCATCTTCTAAAGAATTAGGATCATCTTTGCCTATTTTTATATCAACCAAAACCCCTTCTTGTTTAGCTATTTTGAACCATTGAGAAATAGTCTTTAGATGGGAGTTTCGTTCCATCATCAAACCAGGATCGTAAAATGGAATTCCGGTGCCTGATATGATTTCTGCTGAAAAGAAGTAATTTTTTGTTTTTTTTATAAATTTATAGAAAATTGTGAGTTTGGCATTTAATTTTTTTGCTATTTTTAAAATATTTTTAAATTCGTCGTATTCTTGAGAGAAATTTGGAGAGCCAGGAAAAAACGTTAAATACATAATATTGCTGATCTTTTGATTTGACCTAATATTTGGCTGTGAAACTATAACTGGTATTTTTGATTCTAAACAAAGAAGTTCGGAGAAGTGTAAATTAAAGAAATTAAAAAATTTTTTCTTAAAATCATCCATAACAATTACCAAATCAGTGTGTGTAATATGAGTGTAAAATGACAAATATTGAGAACGGGATAGATCTGTATATGTTTCCCAATTAAAAATATGAGGTGGTAGTATTTTTACTGAGTGTGGATAGATATTTTTTGTCATTTCTTTTAACCAGTTGGGATCCAGAAATTTGTCCAATTCTGGCCATGGTTTTTTTATAGGAAGTGCACCGTATGAAAACAGAATAGGTTCGATGTTACACTGTTCGAAATTAATTAATTCTTTGAAGTTAAGCAAAATTTTCATGCATAAGTCTGCGTTAAAACATGAGGATTCATCAATAGCTACCTTAATTTGCTTAAAAGATTCTGAAGTCACTTGAGAGGAAATCACACACGCCTTTCTATAAAAATGGAGTCGCTGCGTTTATGTTTGCAATTCTTATGCCAATTGCTTTTCTTGTGTCTTGTCGCACGGGGTCAATCTATAAGGACTATCGATCTGTCCAATTTTGCCCCATTTTGCCAAAATCTGGAGTATTTTCTCACCCAAAACTTAGCCATTCCTATTGATTGTTCTTCTTGCTTAGAATCCCACCATTAATTGATAATATTGAGCATCAGTATAATGGTTTTTTAAACATATTATATACAAATATTATTCAAAATATCAATAGACAAATTCTTAATATTTTGTTACTAAGAATTTGTTTTTAGTTAGGCATGAAAATAGTTATGTTAACGAATTTATTAAAGAAATCTATTAGGTCAGTTAGTTCGTTCGTTTATTCATTAGTTGTTCTAGCAAATAGTAAACTTGTGTTTACTCGTATAAGAAACGTTGCACTATGCGGTTTGTTTTTTACAATCATTTCCGTTGTGGTGGCACCTCATAGTGTAATTGGCTTAAAGGCTTTAATTGCATTTGGTTTTGTTATGATTTTTTTTCTGTCAGCTCAAACAAATAAGCAATGCCTGGTTTGTGTTGAAAAAAGAAAGCTAAACAATTTTATTAGGGTATTAGATACAGTGTCTGAAGGAATTACCTTATATGGTGCAGATAAGAAATATATTTACTCTAATCTTGCAGCCGCAAAAATGTTGGGATTTCAATCAGTAGAAAGTTTGCTTAAAGCTAAAACAGATAGTATAAGCAACGGTTTTAAAGCTTGGGATAATTCAGGCAATGTTATTTCTAATTATGATTTTTTAAATTATAAAATTTTTAACTATGAACAATCATCAGACATGACTATTCGTATGCAAGATATTAAAACAGGCGAAGAAACATGGAGAACAATAAAATCTATTCCTTTAGTCAATGGTCAAAATAAACTAGATTTTTCTATTCAACTTGCAAGTGATATTACTGAAAAGAAGATTTCAGAAAATAAGTTAAAATTTTTAGCAGAAATTAGCCAAATACTCTCCTCATCGATTGATTATTACGATAGAATTCGAGCTTTTGCTAAACTTTGTGTGCCCTTTATGGCAGATTGGTGCATTGTTGATATTTTAGAAGAAAATCAAAAACTAAGCCGTTTGGCTGCAGTACATACAGATCCAGAAAAAATAAGATTATGTTATGAGCTTTTTGATGCCTACCCACCAGATCCAAGTCATCCTGCAAGCGTGTATAGTGTGATAAAATCAGAAAAAACAATCGTGTTTTCAAATATTGCTGATTCTTTAGTAGAAAACCTATCTAAAAATAAAAAACACTACGAGATGTTAAAGCAATTTAATGCAAAAGCTTATATGTGTGTTCCGCTTTTGATGAGAGACAGGAAAATAGGCGCTGTCTCGTTTGCTATGTCTGAATCAAATCGTATGTTTACACAAAAAGATGTTGTATTTGCCGAGGATGTTTGTAAAAGAGCAGCAGTTGCGATTGATAATGCTAGACTTTATAGCGAGGCAAAAAAAGTATTTAATCATCTGAATGACTCTGTAAAAGTTAAAGATCAATTTATAGCTAATGTTAGTCATGAAATACGTACTCCGCTGAATGGTATAATGGGAACTGTAGATTTATTGACTCGTACTTCCCTTAATGAAAATCAAAATAAATTAGTGCATATACTAAATGTTTCTAGTCACACATTGTTGGATATTGTCAATAGTATTTTAGATTTTTCAAAAATCGAATCTGGCAAGATTGAACTAGACAGTATTGATTTTTCTTTGTTATCGGTTGTCAAAAATCAAGTAGAGCTATTAAGAGCAAAGGCTAATCAAAAAGGTGTTGAACTAGATTTTTTTATTTCTCCTGGTATTCCTTCAGTATTAAATGGTGATCCTGGCAGGTTGTCACAAATACTGCTGAATATTATAGGAAATGCAATTAAGTTCACCAATCGTGGAAAGATATATATTCATGGCATACTGGATGATGTCTCGCAAAATATAGCCGAAATAAAAACTAAAGTTAAATTGCGCTTTATGGTGTCTGATACAGGCATTGGTCTCACAGAGTTAGAATGTGAAAAAATTTTCCAGCCGTTTACTCAAGCAGATCCCACCATAGGTGCGAAATATGGCGGTACGGGATTGGGGTTAACTATTTGCAAACATCTTGTTGAGATTATGGGGGGACAAATAGGTGTAGAAAGCAAAAAAGATCATGGATCTAAATTTTGGTTTACCCTTAATTTTTCTACCACGCAGTTGCAAGCAGAGCCCAAGAAAGAAATGGCCAAAGACGTTGAGGTGGGCCAAATTATTGAGAAGAAGTCGCGCAGTGACATAAAAAAAGAAAAGCAGAAGAAAATTCTAATTGTCGAAGATAACGCTATCAATCAGCTAGTGACAAGACAACAACTTGCAGTATTGGGTTATGAACCGCATTCAGTTACTAGCGGAAAAGCAGCCATTGCTGCTATTGCAAATGCTTCGTATGATCTGGTTTTGATGGATTGTATGATGCCTGAATTAGATGGGTTTAAGACAACACGGCTTATTAGAAGTTTAGAAATGTATGATAATGAAAAGAATAATAAAGGCGCCAGCAATCGTATGCCAATTATTGCACTAACGGCTTATAATCGTAAACAAGACATTGAAAGATGTTTAGAGTTTGGGATGGATGATTATATTTCTAAACCCACCAATATTGAGCAACTCGGAAATGTAATAAAAAGACATTTGCCTAATTAGGCTTATATATTAGAATAAACATCTCTTCTGTGGCCAATTTTTATTACATAAACAATGATGGTTTTCCTATCTATTGAATAAATAATTCTATAATCTCCAACTCTTAATTTCATTAGACCTTTTAAATTTCTTCTTAGAGGAATACCAAATCGAATAGGATCGCTAACTAATTTCTCTTCTATTGCGCGTTGAATAATATAAAGAATATCTTTAGATATTCTCTTTAAATCTTTTTTTACAGATTTTTTGTAGACGATATGCCACATTTATTGTTTTTTCCAAATCTGCTTGTGAGATATAATTTTTTCACCTTCTCTTTCGGCAGCAATTTTTGCAAAATATAAATCTTCTTGGAGTTCGAGAGCTTCTTTTGCTAGTTCAATAACAACAGCAGATAAGGAGGGAGCTTTTTTTAGTTCTTTTAGTGCTTCTAGCTCGCTATATAAACTATCATCAATCGACAAATTAATTCTCTTTTTCAGGGTAGGCATTATCCATCTCCTATTTTTAGTGTAACACCTGAGTAACACTAAGTCAATTGTTTTATTTCTAGGGGTGGAATAAACTGGTTGGGCCATAACTAGTGGTTTGAAAAATAGCGGTGGTAGGATTGTGCTGAAGCACCCACGGCTGTTTCGTTTCAAATCCTACTAGCTATAATAGATTTTTCAAACAGATACGAGCTAGACGAGGAAGACGACGACGCCCGACCAAAGTGTATATAGAAATACACTGCGGGAGGAAGGAGGAGTCTGACAAAGTGACATAAAGACGGCGAGCTGGAAGCGAGCACGCTTTACTTTGCAAGCGCAGACAGGATGTCGAGCATGACGAAGTATAGCGAAGTATATGTTTGAAAAATAGCGGGGGTAGGATTTGAACCTACGACCTTTGGGTTATGAGCCCAACGAGCTACCGGGCTGCTCCACCCCGCGACAGTTAGTAAGTCTTTCCTAATGTATTATTTTCTGCTCAGAGAAGTCAAGATAAGAATTATGACTCTATATAATAATATTCGCCAGGACGTAAATTTTTTAAAGTTATACCGTCTATGGACTTTAAACACATTCTTTCAACAAAAAAGCCTTTTCGGCTTAAAAAAATTTTTAGGGCATTGCCATTACCTTTAATTATGATTTCAAGTCTCGTTTTGCTCTTTAGCTTTTGCATAGTTTTGATCTTCAATGCCGGTCTTTCAAGACTCATAAGAGCTTCAGAAGCAAAATGACCCTTGACTTTGATGTCATACACTCTAGAAATATCCTTAGCCTTTTGAAATCGCTGTGCCCAGTTCCCATCGTTTGT
Source organism: Bdellovibrio sp. (assembly GCA_016213345.1). Taxonomy (GTDB): domain Bacteria; phylum Bdellovibrionota; class UBA1018; order UBA1018; family UBA1018; genus JACRAO01. The sequence continues at coordinate 9,880 of JACRAO010000230.1, forward strand.
TAATAGAACCAATCCATCCGTGTTATACTCCAATCGCCCTACTGGAAAAACCTTGGATTTAACATTTTTTAAAAAATAAGATAAATTTTTTCTTCCCTCAGGATCAGAAAGTGTAGCAATCACTCCTTGCGGTTTATAAAAGGCAATGTAAACAAAAGATTCTGCTTGTTGTAAAAGTTTTCCCTGAACCTTTATATGATCTTTCCTGAAAACCGCTTTATCGCCTAACTTCGCAACTCGGCCATTAATAGTTACCAAACCTTGAGCTATTAGTTCTTCTGATTTTCTACGAGAAGCAATGCCAGCATGAGCAATTATTTTCTGAACTCTCTCTTTCTTAACCATCTAAAACTCAAAACGGAGTCCAGTATAATATGCCCTACCGCTCATAGCGGCAGAAGAATTACTGCCTTTCAAAAATCTTGCCTCAAAAATTAAATATGTTCTGGCAATGCCATAATCATAAAAGAAATCTTTTCCATTCTCTGAATCAAAAAAATTTAATAATAACCACGCTCCAATAGTTGGACCTTGTACGATAAGATTGCCACTGCTGTTATTGTTTCTTAGTCTGTATTTCCAAAATTCCCATGAATAAGCAACGTTTGGTACAATAAATTGATTTCTAAAATAACAAAGTTGATAACGAAGCTCGCCTCCTAAAGAAAAAGAATAAACCAACTCTTGCTTTGTCCCTGTATCCCTTGAAGAAGGTGTGTGAATTGCTGTCAATAAACCTATTCCTAAGACCCCATAGGGTTGCACAAAACGGGGCTGAAATTCTACTTGAATTGTGTAGTGATTTAACCAAATTGGTGTATTATCAGGTATTTCAAAGAGATCGTTATTGATTTGATAAGGAGACATATTAAGCTCAACACCCCATTGAGGTTTATAGTGATTGTATTTGAGATCTCCTAAGTCAAAGGTCGAAGTTTCAGTCGCAGAAAACCCACTTAATGGAAATAAAAAAAATAAACAGATAAAACATAATCTAAATCTTTTCACAAAAATCAACTCCTTTTGTTGAAACTGATAAAGTTCTATTCGAGAGATATCTTTGCCGTATCCTGTTTATTACCTGATTGTGGAAGAATAGTCAACTGCTCTGCTTCGATATTATTAATGCTTTGGGGACCAGTATTCTCTAGTGCATTAGCTTGGAGTTCCGCTTCTTGTTGTTTTTGCTCGTCAATAAAAGGCGTTGTAATAGAAATAGAACTAATTTTTTCACGAATTTCGTTTAAAATCTTTAAATCTTCTTTGGGATCATAGTCTACTAGTCTAGTTGTATTTGCGTCTTTGCCATCTTGGCTGATTTTTTCGACCAAAGCTTTCATGGTTATAATATCTGGATTGTCTTGAGTTTTTAGATTTTCTAAAGCAGGGATCATTTGTTCGATCTCATGTAACGGCGGTAAAGCGCTTAAGTCTTTTAAGCCAAATAAATGCAAAAAATCTAGAGTGGTTGTGTAAAGAATAGGCCTTCCAGGAAGTTCAGAGCGTCCTGAAATTTCAATCATCTTTTTTTCAAGCAATAGGTGAATGAAATATGTTGAGTCTACTCCTCTGATTTTATCTATTTCCTCTTTCATAACAGGCTGTTTGTATGCTGTAAGTGCGAGTGTTTCCATTGCTCCTCGGCTAAGCTTCTGAAAGCGTATTTTAGAGAGCCTTTTTAAAAGAGACGCATGTATTGGTTTTGTTCTAAGCTGAAAACCGCCGCCTACTTCTACTAACTCAATACCGTGATCATAAGCCAGGTAGCGTTGACGTAGTTGTTCAATTGCTTTTTGAACATTTTCATCAGAAATTTCTGGTCCCAAAAGCTGATGAAGCTTGGCTTGAGAAATGGGCTGGTCAGAAACAAAAATCAAAGCCTCTAAACAAGACTCTAATTCACTAATATCTAAGACTGAACATTCGTTTGGACTTGTCTGCTCTTGTAGCAAGTTTTGATCTATTTTATCTTGTGGCTGATCTAGATTTGTTACATCTAGTATTGAAGTAGGATTTTCAATAAGTGTCACAAAATTATTATTACTTAGTTTTTTTTCTTCGTTCATAAACTTTGTTCCTTAATGCTTTCTGGTTCGAAACCAGAAGCCTGTGCTAAATCAAAATACTTTATATTTTCCATAAGCTCAAGATAAATAACTTCATAAATCTTTTGCTGATGGAGTTTTATTTTTTTAAGACGCGAAAGCTCTAATGCAGCTAAAAAAGTGACTACTGTTTCTGGACGTGACGTCATGTCTTGAATTAGATTTTGCAATTCAAACCATTTTCCAACTTCTAGTTTCTCTGAAAACTGCATAATTTTTTGTGTGAGTGAGACGGTTTCTTTTTTTAAAATCTGAATTTTTTTCCTGCTTCTTAAAAATGTATCTTGATAACTTAAAGCAAGTTCTGTTAGGTTTATTTCTTTCCAAATTTTTTCAACAGGTAGTTTGGATGCATGTCTGGTAAATACATCCTCCCCTAAAAGGGGGAGAGTCGCTAATTCTTCGCCTGCTTTCTGAAATTTTTGCAATTCTAAGAGTTGTCTTATTAGGTTTTCTTGGGTTAAAAGATCTTCGTCTTCATTGGCAACGTCCTGCGCCGTTGCCGTTGCATCTTCTGGCAATAGGGCTTTGCTTTTCCAGTGAATTAGAGTTGCAGCCATTACTAGAAATTCACTGGCTATATCAAAGTTCAGTGTTTGCATTAGCTTGATATATTCTAAATATTGATCTGTGATTTTACTTATGGATATTTTTGAAATATCCATCTCATGACTTTGAATAAGATAAAGTAGTAAGTCTAATGGACCTTCAAAATTTTCTAAATGCACACTTAATGGTGTCCTAGGCATTTTATTATCATAACGAAATCACTCACTAAATGCAATAAAACCGATACGTTCATGGACTTTTTTGATAGTTTTTTGTGCTCTATTTCTTGCCTTTTCCGCCCCGTCTTTTAATAGTGTAGCCAAATAAGTACTATCTTTTAGGATTTCATTTGCTTTTTTACGGATTGGTTCGATTGAGTGTACTATGAGCTCAGCAGTGTCTGATTTCAGGTGTCCATATTGTTTCCCGGCATATTCTTGAACCAGGGCATAAATGGGTTTACTTAATATGGCAGATTGAATTTGAAGTAGATTTTTCACCCCATGCTTGCTTGGATCATCTGTGATTTCCTTGCCAGAGTCTGTCACGGCGCGTTTTACTTTTCTAATGATTTCATCATTAGAGTCGTGTAATGCAAATGTTCCATTATGATAGTCATCAGATTTTGACATTTTGACCAAAGGATTTTGAAGACTCATGATGCGAGCCCCTACTTTTGGCATAAGAGCGCTAGGTACTGTAAAAAGATCTTTTCCATAAATATTATTTAGTCGCTCTGCAATGTCTCGTGTAATTTCGATATGTTGTTTTTGATCATCACCAACTGGTACCAAGTTTGTTTGATAAAGTAAAATATCTGCTGCCATAAGCAAAGGATAGCAAAATACACCTGCTTGGATATTTTTATTCTCTTTTTTTTGGTCCTCTTTTTGAACCTTGTCTTTGTATTGAGTCATGCGACTTAGTTCTCCCATAGAACTATAGCAAGTCAATATCCAAGCAAGCTCTGTATGTTCTGGTACGTGAGATTGTACAAAAATAAGTGCCTTGTTGGGATCAATCCCACAAGCTACATAACTTGCCAATACATACAATGTGCGCTCTCTTAGTTTTTGTGGGTCTTGTTTTGCGGTAATTGCATGCAGATCAACTGCAAAAAAAATACAATCATAGTCATTTTGCATTTTTACCCAGTTTTTAATGGCACCTAAGTAATTGCCAATAGTAGGAATGTTTGTTGGTTTTACTGCTGACAGGAGGATTTGCTTTACTGTTTTTTCATTCATATTAATTTATTCCTATTAAACCAAAAAAAGCAGAAGCCAGATAAAGTGTCACTTGTGTCAAAAAATTAATTGGATAGGTTAACATTTGAAAAGCTCCAATCCATAGTAGTCCTAAAAGAATGAAAAAACTATATTGAGATATGGCTTCGTATTTGCGTGCAGTTTCGTAAGATAAAAAACTTTCTACCATTTTGCTTCCGTCTAAAGGAGGTAGTGGTATGAGATTAAATATTGCTAATGCATAATTTAAAGAAATCGAAATATAAGCCATGGCAATCAAAGGTTCATATAAATAAAAATTTGCAGGTATATAATGGTTAATAAGACAAAACATCAATGATGAAATAATAGCCAATAAAAAATTCATACCCGGTCCCGCAAGTGATACCCAAAAAAGTCCGGCTCGGTATTTTGTAAACTGCGTTGGATTTATAGGAACAGGCCTGGCCCATCCAAAAAGTAAGTTAATCCCTAAAATCATATTGATGGCAGGAAATAATATAGTCCCTATTGGGTCCAAATGTGGCAAAGGATTTAACGTAAGACGTCCCATGTTCTTTGCAGTCGTGTCACCAAATTTATTTGCCACAAAACCATGAGCGAATTCGTGAAACACAATAGCCATTACAAAAGGAACTGCCTGAATAAGCATCATTTGTAGTCTGTCTGTTAAACTGTGGTCTATCATAATGTTATCCAGTTCCCCCGAGGCCGGTTCGGTAAATTATTTTTAAAATAGAAAAAAATTCGTTTAAACTATTTTACCATTATATAGCACACTAGCAAGGTGATTTACACAGTTTAAACTGATCTGTGCTCACAGTAAACTGAATTATTCGCTACGCGCCACCGCGTGGATGGTACTTGCGGTGTGCCTCTTTCAGGTGTTCAGGGGCAAGGTGAGTGTAGATTTGCGTTGTGGATAAATCAGAGTGACCCAAGAGCATTTGCAACGATCTCAAGTTCATCCCTGATTGCAAAAGATGAGTTGCAAAGGAATGCCTTAAAATATGAGGTGCAAGTGATACTTTGATCTCGGCATGATAGGCAAGACTTTTTAATATTTTCCAAAATCCTTGTCTTGTTATAACCAATCCATGACTATTAAGAAATACATGATCAGTGCGTGGATTTAGATTTGGTCTAAATTCCTTAAGATAATTTAAAAGATGTGTGCCAGCTATTTTTGCATAAGGAACAATGCGCTCTTTGTTGCCTTTTCCTTTAAGCCTGACATATTCGAGTGTGCAATCTATATCATGTGTTGTAAGCCCAACAAGTTCTGAAACTCGAAGCCCAGTCGCATAAAGTAAATAAACCATTGCTATGTCTCGGGCCTGCAAAGTGATTTTTAGTGATGAGGGGTAGGGTAGCCCAGTTTCAGTTGTTTCTAAAAGTTTTTGAACATGCTCCAAAGTCAGATTTTTTGGTAGCCTTTTCTCTTTTTTTGGTAGCTGGATCAGTTCAGTTGGGTTGTGAGTAGTTAATTTTTCTGATAAGCTAAACTGGTAAAACTGTTTTAATGTGCTTATTTTTCTAATAAGTGAAGCAGCTTTTTGTGTTTGTAATGATTGTAAAAAACATTCGATATCTTTTCCTATAATTTGTGAGTAATTTTTTTCTTTTTCAAAGAAAAGTTTAAATTTCATTAGATCTCTTTTGTAAGCAGAAATAGTATTGTCAGACGCGCCATCTGAGATTCTCTTGAATTCTAGAAAATTTACTATGACACTCTCCCAATCAGTTGCTGACATCAATTTAAGTATATATTAAGAAAATGGCATTATAAACTGTTTTTAGAATATACCCGAGTTCCTCTTTCAAGTTGTATAAATAAAAAAGGGGAATCTGAAAGATTCCCCAAAACCGGGTGAGTAATCACTCTTTTTGATCCGGGCCAGATCTTCACTCTGCATTCACTTGCCCCTGTGGCTTTGGTACTTTAACAATTCACCCGCCCAGAAACTTTTAAAATTCTAACACTATGCCATGCGGACTATTATTTGTGTATAAATACACATTACCTATATATAACTGATTTCCATTTCTAATACTAAAATATGCTGCAACACTACTTACACAAGTTACTTGTGGCTGAACTGGCTGTTGTGGTTGACCAGGTAATGGGTATGGATATTGTTGCGTATTAAATGCGTTTGCCATGGTGTAAATAGTTCCAGTTAAGCTTACTGTTCCTTGCTGTTGTTGAGGATAATATGATGGGCTATAAGGATATTGTCCCTGAGGTGTTCCCTGTCCTGATATTACACTAATTTGTATCATATCGCCTTTTGTGTTTCTTCCCTGAAAAGAACCCCAATATCCACTAGAAGTCTGTTGCCCCGGAGTTACTGATACCTGTCCATAAGTTTTTCCAGAAAATTCTATCGGTATTGGTAAAAAGCTCGAATTATTAGGTGGGATCTGACCCATTGCAATTGTACCTGCATACCAAGGTTGTATAAAATACACATTTGTCGCTGTAAAACTAATTGGTTGTCCAAGCGGCACACAAACACTTGGTGGTGGGGGCGGTGCTGGTGGAGCTCCTCCTCCTCCTCCTCCATCTGGGGGTGGTTCTGTTTTTCCGCAGCCTAAAAGTAATGACACACTAATCATTGCTATCAGAGCCGCTAACTTTTTTAACTTTCTCTTACTCATACAGCCTCCGCTCAACATCTACTTTTTTTGTGGAACCCGTATTCAACACTTGAGGGTTCTCACAACTCTCTCACATAAATATTAAGCAAATAGAGTGCCAGATGTGTCAAAAATGAAACATTTTTTTATTTTTTATAAGTGCTTGGAAATATTGATAAAAATAATTGGACAAAAATTTAAATATTTTTTTTAAACTTATTTTATTTATAAAATATGTCAATGAACTTTACACTTGTATAAAGCTAGTATATTTTTTAAGTTCTGATGTTTCCCAGAAATTCGGACCATATTTTCCGAATTTGTGGCGTTTTTTTGAAATTTATACTGATCAATAGCGTTTGTAATGGCTAAAGCTAGTGTCTTTCTGCCGGCATCAGATAAAATTAGGTTTCTGTCTTTTTCGTTAGAAATAAAGCCGGCTTCGATCAAAATGCTTGGCATGTCTGCGCCTAAAAGCACGTGAAACAGTGCCTGTTTGACACCTCTGTTTTTACACTGTTTAAAACGAGTTATGCTTTTTGAAATGTTTTCCTGTACCAAACAAGCGAGTTGCTTACTTTCAGTCAAATTAGCGTCCAGTTGCAAGTCTTTTAAGATTAACGCCACGTCAAGTTCAGTGGAGGCAGGTTTTTTCTTGTGACTTAGAATTTGATTTTCTAGTCTTGCGAGTCTCCTGGAACTTTCGTCTGTAGTATTGTTTAAAATATAGGTTTCAAAGCCTTCAGCTTCACTGGCGGGATTTGTTGTCGAATTTATATGAATGGACAAAAACACATTGGCTTGAAGTTTATTGGCCAAAGCTGTTCGCACTGGCAAAGGTACATCTACATCGTTTGTGCGTGTTAAAATAACATCAAATCCTTTGGTCCTTAATTGTGTTGTTATTTCTTGAGAAAGCAATAAGGTTAGTTCTTTTTCTGTGATTTGTCTTGATCCGTCATAGAAAACCGCGCCAAAGTCCGGACCTCCGTGGCCTGGATCAATGACTATACGAAATGAATCGTGATTAATAAAGGCAAAGCTGTTTTGCGTAGAGTATAGTGCATAAAACAATACAATCAGGCGTAATATTTTTTTAAGCCTCACTCTTTTAGGTTATGCAATGATCTAGATATGAGCAAGTTTTTTATGAGCGTCAAAAACATGGCTTTTAAAAATATGCCTTTTAAAAAAATGCCTTTTAAAAAAATGAAAGTTGCTGTGGTTGTTCTAAAAGTATAGTTTGTTCCCGTTTCTTTTTTGTTTTAATAACAAAACTTGATCTTTCAAGGTCTGATAAAATATCCCATGCACGCGATACTATTTCTTTAGGTAATCCAGCAAGTGAAGCCACATGAATCCCGAAACTCTCATTTGTGGGACCTTCTTTTAAAATATATAAAAAACGAATACTTCCTCCTTGAGCGTTCAAGGTTCCCTCGACAGCCATATGTGCATTTGAAACTGCTGGTAACTCTTGTGCAAGTCTTGTTAGTTCATGATAGTGTGTGGCAAATAATGTGCGAGCTTTTATCTTTTTGCTAATCCACTCTAAAGTAGCCCAAGCGACACTCATTCCATCATAAGTACTTGTGCCACGACCAATTTCGTCTAGTACAATCAAAGATCGCTCATTAGCATGGTGTAAAATATAAGCCAGTTCGTTCATCTCGACCATAAACGTACTTTGTCCAATCGAAATAGCATCTTGTG
>JACRAO010000226.1 GCA_016213345.1 Bdellovibrio sp.
GAGCAATTATATGACACAAAATTTTTTATGGACGAATGCTGTAGGGTTTTAAAACCAAATGGATTGTGTCTTGTGACAGCATATAATTTTAACCATTTTGAAAATAGATTGCGTATGATTGCAGGAAAGTATCCAAAGCTTTTAGGCGCTTATCCCGAAGATCACGGTGGTGAAAACATAAGAGTATTAAATATATCTAAAATCAAAGAGCTTTGTCATGAAACTGGATTTTTAATAGAAGAAATTCGTGGCATGCCGTTCGCTAAATCCTTTGGTAAATATTCTGATTTTGCTATGAATATGTTTGGACAAGTGTGGCCAGGTTTGAGTAAGCTTTTTATTATAAAAGCTAAAAAGAGACAGGAACACTAATGATTTTAGATCGTGAGCCGGGAGATGGATTGTGCTACAGAAAATTATTATTAAGTCCGGCAGAATTTCCTAGAACATTTAAGGTCATAGAGCAAGGTGTTTTAGACAAAGTTGCACCTGGATTTGTTGCGGGTTTTTGGCACAGTAAAAATACTGATTGTATAAGACTTTGTGCCGTTGGAAATCGATCTTTTAAACCAATGCTACCCATGTTACCCATGTTAAATAACACATTTTTTGATATTGCATCTTTGAGTAAAGTTTTTGCAACAGCAACCTTAACTGCTGTGTTGGTAGATCGCGGTTGGCTAAGTTGGAATACTAATATAAAAACTATTTTTTCAAACTATCCTTATACAGACGTAGAAATCAGACATCTTATGTCCCATACTGCGGGATTGCCGGCACATTTGCCATTGTGGAAACACATGGAGCAGTTTTTTTATCCTACGCCACTTTATCAGATTTCAATTGCTGAAAGACAAGCTCTAGTACGAAAATTAATTTTTGAGACAACACTTATTGCAGCGCCCGGCGAAAAAACAATTTATTCTGATCTGACTTTCATGCTTTTGGGATTTATATTAGAAGAACTGACGCAAATGCCGCTAGATAGGGCAATTAGAACATTTTTGTGGGAACCCATGGGATTGGATGCCCCTTTTTATCATAGAACAGTGCAAGAGCCGAAAAAACTTACTCTCTCCAACTGTGCCGCAACTTATGACTGTTCTTGGAGGGGCGAGATTTTGCAGGGACAAGTGCATGATGAAAATTCGTGGGCAATGGGTGGATATAGCGGACATGCTGGAGTTTTTGCAAGAGCAGAAGATTTGCTCTGCTTTTCTAAAAAACTTATGAGTGGTTTTTTATCTCCAAAAATACTAAGACAAATGTGGGAACCATTGCGACACCCTTCAGATTGCCATCGAACTTTGGGATGGGATATGCCTTCTGGTGTGCTTGCGTCTGTGGGAAAATATTTTTCTCCGTTTACTGTGGGGCATTTAGGCTTTACAGGTTGTTCACTTTGGATTGATACTAAAAAAGTCATGGCTGTGGTTTTGATGACAAATCGCCTTGCTTATGGTTTAGGAAATGAAAAAATAAAATTATTTAGACCAAAGTTTCATGATGCTCTTTTGGAGGATTTAGCTTAATGTCTCAAAATTTGCCGATGTTTAGCTCGCTTAGATGGGTTCATATTTTAGGTGTTGGCGGAACGCTCATGGGTTCTTTTGCCGCCTATTTGAGACGCCATGGTATTCGTGTGACAGGAAGTGATGGCAACATTTATCCACCAATGAGCGATGTTTTGAAAAATGCAGGTGTCGAAGTTTTTTCTTCGTATGGACCAGAAAATTTGAAGCAATTTGCAGACCGCCCAGATTTAGTTGTGATTGGAAATGTTATTAGTGCTAATAATCCGGAAGCCCAGTTTGTTTTGAATCAAAATTATGTTTACTCATCTCTCCCCGATGTTTTAGAAAAGCTAATTCTTAAAAATACATTTAATATTGTTGTTGCAGGTACACATGGCAAAACTACGACTTCTAGTTTGCTTTCTTATGTGCTTACATACTGTGGTAAAAAACCTAATTATTTTATTGGAGGTGTGAGTTTTGATCTGCCAAGCTTTCATATTGAAAGCTTAGATGCAGGGCAGCTTTTTGTGTTAGAGGGTGATGAGTATGACACTGCTTTTTGGGCCAAGGTACCAAAATTTAATTACTATCTCCCACGTCACGTCATACTTACTTCGATCGAGTATGACCATGCTGATATTTATCCTGATTTAGAAGCTGTGGTAAATACTTTTGATGGACTGATCAAACGTATTAATGTATCAGGACATTTGATTGCTCATGTTGATGATAAAAATATTGAAAAATTGTTAAAAAAATCAAATTGTCCGGTCTTTACATATGGAATTAATTCACAATCGGAGTATGTGGCTACTAGCATTTGTATTCAGGAAGAAAAAACGAAATTTGAAATTTTAAACCATGGCAAATCTCAAGGGAGTGTTCAAATAAAATTATCTGGAAATCATAATATTTTAAATTCACTCGCTGTATGGATCGAAGCTGAGAAGCTCAGTCTGGATCCACAAAAAGTTAGGGAGGCTTTTGAAACTTTTCGTGGCGTGAAACGTCGTCAAGAAATCAAAGGTTGCTATAATGACATTTTACTTATTGAGGATTTTGCGCATCACCCGACTGCTGTGCGTCTAACATTGGCAGCGTTAAAAGCACAGTACCCTAAACGGAGATTAATTGTAGTTTTTGAGCCCAGAAGTGCCACATCGCGTAGAAAGATATTTCAGAAAGAGTATGTCACAGCTTTTGCTGAAGCGAGTCATATTTTTATTGCTGAAGCTTTTGATCAAAGCAAAATTTCATTAACTGATAGATTTTCGAGTCAAGAGCTCGTCGCAGATTTGTTAAAATTAAATAAAAATGCATATTTTTTTAATTCTATAGACGATGGAGTTAAACAGGTGTCAGAATATTGTCAGCCAGGTGA
>JACRAO010000227.1 GCA_016213345.1 Bdellovibrio sp.
GGGCAAAATATTGGTAGAAAATATTTTTGGAATAGTGTGGGAGAGTGTCGGTTATTGGAAGATCTCAATACTGGCCTTATGCGGCTTTCTTGGGATATTTTTTCGCAAGATTTCTACATGAGCCTATATCCCCTGAATGTAACCAATACACCTGAAGCTAACCATGCTGAAGCTGCGGCCTAAACGGTCAATAATAGGGCATATTTAAGTCAAATATCACCAAATTATGACGAAAATATGACCCAAAAATGACAAATTATGAGGTATTTTCATGAAAAAAATAGTGCCATTTAGTATTGTGGTGCTCATTCTTTGCTTGATTCTCTTTGTTCCTGATCTTTCTCTTGCTAATTTTGAAAGCTCGCTTATGGGAATCAAGACCAAGCTCACGCAGATTATTTTACCCATTCTTTCGGTGATTGGTATTGGCATCGCAGCAGTAAGTTTTTTCACCGGAAATCCGCAAGCAAAGCAACACATCTTTTACGCAATCTTAGGGTGTTGTTTTGGTTTTGGAGCACAGATCATTGTGGATTTTATCCAGGCCACTGTGCATTAACAAAATCATATGTAATGGAGGCTGCTTTGTGATGAGGTGGCCTCCATTTACAGAAAAATTGGAGAATAAAAATGAATTTATTACTTTCAAAAGTCCCAAGAGCGCTAGAAACCAAGACCAAGCTTTTTGGAATTGAGTTATCGGATCTATTACTTATTTTTATTTACCTTTCTGTTTCAAATCTCATCTTTGGTGCAACAAGGCTTAAATTTCCAATCGTTTGGTTAGGGACCTTTGCTTTGTTTTTTGTCATGTATTTTCTTAAACGTGGCAAACCAGAAAACTACCTTCAGCATCTGGGGGAGTTTTATACGTCACCAGGGGTTTTATCTGCTGGAGCAGATGATCTCGACTATCAATCTTATTTTGGCTTATTTTGTGAGGAAACATGAATAATTTAAAATTATTAACTCCACTCAAAAAATACTCTGAGTTTCAAAGCGAAGTATCTCTTGGATCACAACTCCCATACTGGGATTTTCTGGGTGAGGAATATGGAAACTGTGTTGTCCTATCTGACGGCTCGCTTGTTCAGGGGCTACAACTGACTGGCGTTTCTATTGAAACCCTAGACGCAGAGGGTCTTAATCGGCTATCTACATTGCTCAGAGTTTTTTTAAATAGTCTTCCTGACGGGGCTGATATCCAGATGCGTTACAGTGTCAGTTCAGAGTTTAGTGATATTTTTCAAGGGCACGAAAAACTTCAAGGTGATAATTACGTAATCCGTTGGCTTTCGGAGGCGCGAATATCAAATCTAAAGGCGCGTGGAGATGCTGCTCTCCTGCTTCGACCAATAATTTATCTTTTTGCTTTTAACCGGGTACAAAAAACAGAAGGTTTTATAAAATCTTTTTTTTCAAAACCTAGTTTATTTAATCAGGTAAGACGAGAGGAGCATGACAGAAGAGTTAAAGAGCTTTCTCAGCTCATGGATTCCATTCGAAATAGCCTAGCTTCTCTTGGAGTAAAATCAAAATCTGTATCTACAGAAGAAACCTGGCAGCTTGTGTATCAATCCCTTAATCCTAGCAGGTCTCTTGAGTTTTTGGCTCCAAAATTAAACAACTCTCATAGAGATCAGGAGTTTTTAAAAGAAGAAATAAAAAAAGAACCAAGGCTTTCGCTTCCGTCACCACGAGAGCAACTGGTTTTTAGTGATGTTATCCAAACGGTTGAGGCATTTTACTTGGACGGATTTTATCATCGGCTAATAACTCTCAAGACAATGCCTGAATATACGCATTCTGCCCTGATTCATAGACTCTTAGACTTACCTTTTCATTTTGAACTCTCAATGCAAATTCAAGTTCCAGAGCAAAGTAAAGAGCTTTCAAGCCTTCAGTCCAAAAGACGAATGGCACATTCTATGTCGATGGGCAATGCGGGAAGAGCGTCTGATTTAGAATCCGAGGCCAAGCTCCAATCTACAGAAGAGTTATTGCGAGAGCTCATGAACTCAGCACAAAAAGTATTTTACTTTCAAACTGCTATTTTATTAAGAGCAAGAGACAAAAATGAACTTGAATTAAAAACAAAAACCATACTATCACGATTTCGAGAGTTAAATGGCGCAGAAGGGCTTGTTGAGTCATTGGCTGGATTCAAAGTTTATAAAACGGCACTTCCTGCAGGAAGTACAACAATGGTCAGGAGTAAGAGAGTAAAGACAGATAATTTGTCTGATTTTTTGCCTGTTTACCAAAGCTTTGAAGGCAATTCACAGCCTGTATGTATTTTTGGAAATAGAGGAGCTGGACTCACTACGTTTGATCCATTTGATAATCTGCTCCCAAATTATAATACTCTCGTTACCGGCAGCAGTGGATCAGGCAAGTCATTTCTAAATAATTGTATCTTGCTTCAGTATCTGTCCCAAAAACCACTGGTTTATATTATTGATATTGGTGGGAGTTATAAAAAACTATGTGAGTTCTTAGGTGGCCAGTACATTGAAGTCCTATCTTCTAGTGATAATTCAGAAAACACATGTATTAATCCCATGCGTTTGCCTGCTGGCGAGACCGAACCATCACCAAGAAAAGTCAAATTTCTTTTAGCACTCTTGGAAACTATGTTTACTGACGAGGATGGTGATCGTTTGCCAAAACTAGACAGGAGTCTACTTGAAGAAGCTATTTTAAAAACTTATAGCGAAGTCAAATCTAAGCATCGAGTGCCACTGCTTAGAGATTTACGAAATACACTTGCAGAATCTCCTGATCAGTCACTTAGGGATTTTTCAAAAATGCTTTATCCATGGACCGAAGACCGCCCATACGGCAAATTTTTGGATTCACCAGAGGGGTTAGAACTCAATACTGATGTTGTTGTTTTTGATCTCAAGGGACTTTCGAGTTACCCGGATTTGCAGGCAGTGATGATTTTAATCCTTACAGATTTTATTTTAAGTAAAATAGACTCTATCAAAGACAGAAAGAAAATTATTTTAATGGATGAGTGCTGGGAACTCTTAAAAAGCCAAGGTGCAAGTCTGTTTATGGAATATTGTGTGCGAACTTTGAGAAAAACGGGTTCTGGAATCACTTTTATCACCCAGGGGTTAGAGGAAATTCAACAAAGCAAAATCGGTTCAGCAATTCTTAATAACACGGCAACGAAATTCATCCTCATGCAAAGGGGGGACATGGCCCCGGTTCGTCAAATATTAAAATTAAATGACCAGGAAATGTCTTTAATCTCGGGTTTACGAAGCGTAAAGGGGCAGTTTTCTGAGGCCTTTATGATTACAAACGAAGATCGAGCGGTAATCCGGGTTATTCCGACTGCATTAGAATACTGGTTAGCTACAAGTGACGCTAAAGATAATGCCCTCATAGAAGAAACCAGGAAACAGTTTCCAGACAAAAAATTACCAGAAATTATTCATCACCTGGCTCACCAATATCCCTATGGCTCTGCAGAGGAAAAATTATTATGAAATATTTTAGAATAAAATGGCTAGCCATGCTTTTTATTGCTTCCATCACTTTGTCAGTAACACCAGCGCGCTCTGATTTCTGGGGTGGAGATGTTATTGTACTTGGTAAAATCTTAGCTGAGTCAATTAAACAACTCACTGCTCTTAATAAAATTCTTGGCAATGGACAAGATTCTTTTCGCTATCTTAAGGATATCAATAAGGGAATTTCGGATGCCTTAAATCTGCTAAATACAATGAACTCTTCACTACACTCTGGGCAATTTGGCAATATCAATGATCCAACAGAACTCATGCGTGCTTTACAAGAGCTTTATGGCGCTATACCCAAAACATCAGAAGCTAAAGTTCAAGCAGCTAATGACCAAGGAGCTACAGAAGCAATCGTGCTCCATAACCAAGCTTTTGAATACGCATCACAAATCGATCCAGAAGCAGAGAGAATCAAAGACTATGCTAGAAATGTTTCTCCACAGGGGGCAGCTAAACTCACGGCACAATCTCTGGGAGTATTAATCCATGTAACCAATCAGTTACTTCGTACCAATGCGGCAATTTTAAAAGTACTTGGACAAAACCTTGCCATGGAAAATAAAAAAGAAAAACTAAATAGTGATCATTTTAGAATTCAATACGAAGACATGTCGCGTAGCCTTAATCAACTCCGTGGGGGTTATGATTTGGATGGAAGGAGAAACCCGTGAATGATTTTTCACTTCTTGGCTCACTTGCAATGAAATTGCATCAAGAGTTTGTAAATATTTTTTATCTTTTACTTCCAGTCTTTTTTATGATTGCTCTTGCTATAGACTGGTTTAGAAATCCTGCAGGTTCTAGTGATTTTCTGCTGACATTCAAGCGAGCTTTTGTTGCTACACTCTTACTTGTAGGATTTCAGGAGATTAGCCAAGCGATTTTGGTAATTAGTTCTGGAATTGCAGATAAAATAGACAATGTAAATAACCTCGATAACCTCATTCAAATGGCCGGAAATAAGGCAAAGGGCTATACCCTGTCTCCGACATCCATTGTTTTGGGGTTTAATGACCTTCTCATTGCGGTTCTTACCTTTTTGTCTTATGTGGTTTTATATATTGCCAGATATCTGATTGTTGCTCTTTACCACTTTATGTGGCTTTTTCTCTCGATCTCAGCTCCTCTTTTACTTCTTTTTCATCTTTTTAGGGGAACAAGCCAAATCCCGATTAATTTATTTAAAAGCATGATCGAAGTAGCAAGCTATAAAATCGTATGGGCCATTATGTCTTCGATGATGACTGCACTGGCCTTTGGAAATGCTTATGCCGCTGATGGCAATTATCTCACTGTCATCTTGCTTAATTTTATTATTGCAATTGCTATGTTGGGTACTCCACTTATTGTAAAATCAGTTGTTGGAAGTGGGCTAAACTCTGCTGCTGAAAGCATTGGTGCAGGTGCAGTAGTTGCGATAGCGGCTGCTCCGGCACGCGTAGCGACATCAGTAAACTTTGGAAGGCAAGTCTTAAACGACACTAGAGGCTTTGCGGCTTTCCAGGGGAGACGCATTTTAGGACAAAGAAATCCTTCTGATTTACAGGGCTTAGATTTACCTAAAATTGAAACTCCAAGACCAAAAGAACCACCAAGAAATCCACCGCCATCTTTACCAAAGAAATCTTAAACATTTATTGTTTGTGACTGCTAAGCAGTCACAGTTTTAACGATTGGAGATAATAATATGATCCGAAAAATAGAACGCCCATATTTTGAAGTCTGGGGCAATGCTGAATCTCAAAACCTGATCCTAAAATGGCTATTACTTATTTTTTGCTCCGTTATTCTGATTGAATCCATTTCGCTCGTGATTCTTGGACTGAGAAAACCTGTGCTCATTGCTATTGGCGAAGAAAATACCGCAGTCTTCAAAGTTAAGTCCACAACTCAAGAAACGCTAGAAAGAGAAGCAAAAAGAACGCTTTCCGGCTATATTCAAAATCATTATACCTGGGACTCAAAAAACATAGACGAACATTTTGCGATAGCCGCGCATTATGTTTTTGAAAAACAAATACAAAACTTTAAACTTGCTAATGCCGAGCAAATTAGAAGCGCAAAAGAAAGGAAACTCTCTCAGCGCGTACATGTCTCGGAACTTTTAATTGACATGCAAGTTAAGGCTGCAAGAGTCACGATGGATCGAATTTTGGATGTCGAAGGAATTAGAGCTGTAACACCGCTTATACTAGACCTAAGCTTTGATTTTGGCCAAAGAACCAAAGATAACCCCGAGGGGATTTACGTTATCTCAGAACGAAATATTACAA
>JACRAO010000228.1 GCA_016213345.1 Bdellovibrio sp.
AGGGCAGGCTGCAAACCAAGCAGTGGAAAGATAAAGACGGGCAAACTCGTTATACAACGGAGATTAATGCCCAAAGTGTTCAGTTTTTAGGAAGTTCGTCTGGCCAGACAGCTTCTCCTAGTGCTGAAAGAATGCCACCTGCACAGGAAACTACTGAAACAAATGAGCAACAAACTTTTTCTGAGCCAAAATTTACGGAAGATGATATTCCGTTTTAAATATTAATGCATGCACACTTTAATTGTTATTCCTACCTATAATGAAGCTGAGAATATTTTATCTCTTATAGAAGCTAATCTAAAAATTACCTCTGAAAAAACTGAAATCTTGGTAGTCGATGACGGATCTCCCGATGGAACTGGTAAAATAGTCGAAGATTTTTCAAAAAATAATCCAAGAGTTCATGTTTTACATCGTGAAAAGAAACTAGGTTTAGGCACAGCCTATGTTGCGGGATTTAAATGGGGTTTACAGCAAAAGGTTTTTGACACTTTTGTTGAAATGGATGCAGATTTTTCACATAATCCTGGATATCTGCCTAAAATGCTAAGTTTATTAGATACTTATGATGTGGTCATTGGTTCCCGCTATGTTGATGGTGGTGGAACGTTAAATTGGGGTATTGTTAGAAAATTTATAAGTCGTGGTGGTAGTTTTTATTCAAGAATGATTTTGGGTGCTCCAATTTATGATTTTACAGGTGGTTTTAATGGTTGGAAACGGCATGTCCTAGAAACAGTGGATATTGATTCTTTGCGTTCAGATGGGTATTCTTTTCAGATTGAGTTAAAATATCGTGCTTTTTGTAGAAACTTTAAAATTAAAGAATTTCCTATTGTTTTTGAAGACAGAAAAGTAGGAAAATCAAAAATGCATCAAAAAATTGTTTTAGAGGCTTTGGGGAGAGTATGGACATTCAGGTGGCGTTTTCACAGAAAAGTATAAAGCTCAGTATAAAATTCATTTTTTTGTTTATTATATTTAATAGTCTTGTTTTTTTAAACACATATGCATTTGCAACAAAAACTTTTCCTGTTCTATTTGTGGACAAAAAAACAAATTCTTTATTTTTAACGGAATATAGAGAAGACAAATTTCAAGTTATAAAAACTTTTCATACCACTTTAGGAAAAGTCCAGGGTGATAAAGAAGCAGAAGGCGATTTGAAAACTCCGGAAGGAATTTATATTTTTAAATCTAAACTCTATCCGCCTCAACTAAAACCAAAGTTTGGTGCCATTGCGTTTTATATGAATTATCCAAACCCGTATGATGTGCTAACAAAGCACACAGGTTCAAATATAATGCTACACGCCACAAATGAACCCGAACGGTTAAAAAAGGATTTTGATTCAGAAGGCTGTGTGGTTGTGAAAAATGAAGAAATCGAAGAGTTACAAAGCCATATACGTTTGGGATTAACGCCTATTCTTATTTTTAATGAACTTTCAGAAGAGTATTATCATCCCGGGAAAGATCAAAGACTTAGATCTTTTTTTGAGTTTTGGATTAAAAATTGGGAAGAAAAAAATATTGAAAATTATATTGATTATTATCACAGTGCGTTTACAGCTCAAGGGATGGGTAAAACACAATGGAAAAGCTATAAAAACTCACTCAATGTTCGCTATAATACGATTAGGATTAATCCAAAGAACGTTCTTTTTTATCGTCACCCAAAGTATTCTATGATTACTTTTATGCAAAATTATTATTCCACTTTGCGAAATGGCAAAGTCGGTTTTCATTCGCAAGGTACCAAGATTATCTATGTAACTGAAGAGCAAGGAAAGCCTAAAATTATAGCAGAAAATTTCACTTCCTTAACGTGGTGATATAAACGGGGGGAATGCAAATGAAAGCACATGAGTTTTTTAGCAGAAAAGACGTTTTAGCCTTTGAAGATAATTTTGATAAAAACTCTTTTCAAACAGAATATATTATCAACCAAATCGGCCAAGGGAAAAAAGTTTTAGATGTTGGATGCGGAAGTGGCAGTATTGCACAGCTTATTCAAATGCATCATAACGAGGTCTGGGCGGTTGAGTTAAATAAAGAAGCTGCAACCAAGGCTATTGAGCGAGGAATTAGAGTGCAAGTTGCAGATATAGAAGACGGACTCAAGTTTGCAAATAGCAGCTTTGATGTTGTTTGTGCAA
>JACRAO010000244.1 GCA_016213345.1 Bdellovibrio sp.
ATAACAACCAGGTGATAATTTAATTTGCCAACCCAATCAAAGGAGTTTTTAAAACGTGTAATGACATCAATTTGGCATTCTGTTACTTCATTGATCAAATCAGAATAGAGTTCTGTTTGCTTTGGATCGTTTTCAATCAAAAGAATATTGTAAGAAACTGCTTTATTTGTTGGAGCCACCATGACATTCTTCCTTAAGAACTATCTACATAGCCTTTTTTTCTGCTTCTTTATCCTCTTGATCTGCAACTTCAACAGATGCCAGTTCATCTGAAACTTCGCTAAACCCTGCCGTACCCTCTAAAATACGACCAGCAACTCTTACTGCCTGACTTGCCTTTGAAAACCTATCTTTATACTTAGCAAGGTTTTCTTTCTCTTTTGTATATTGATCACGCATAAGATCCATATTAAATTCAAATACGTCAAGTTTTCTCTTTAGCTCCACAATCTTATTTTCTCTTGTTCCTAATAGAGCTTCAGAGTCTTTTTTGATAATTTCCAATCTATTTTCAAGCTCTTTTTCTCTAACTCTAATTTTTCGAATATCTGTTCTGACTCTATCTTTTAATCGTTCTGTCTCATCAACAGCCTCACGAACTCTGCTTTCTAGCAACCTGATTTTATCAGATTTTGTCTTTAATTGAAACTTAAGATCATCAACTTCATTTACAAGAATTTCTTTCTCAGTAGTTTTTATTTTTTCAAAATCTTCAATTTTCTTTTTTTGCTCACCAACTACATGTTCTAATTCAACATTTTTTGCTTTTTCAAGTTTTAGCATTTCATCCAAGGATGCTAGCTGGTCTTTTATGCTCTTAAGTTGCGTTGAAAGAGCAATAACATCTTGTTCTCTTAAGAGTAAATATTTTTTTAATGTCTCAACATCAGGCGACTGCGCGGCCCCACCAGGCACCACAGCATCTCCCAAGGGAGCCTGAAAACTAATATGTGAAGGAATAGTAAGTTTCGTTCTTTTTTCAGAATCATATAAATATGGAAGTTCATGGACAAAATCTTCTTCTTTACTTTCAGCAGGAGGTGGCGCTTGTGGTGCTTCATTGGATGGTTCTTCTGATTTCGGAAATTCAAGTGGTAATTTTTCTGCATTCTCAAGTGACAAAGGCTCTTGAGACTCTTGTACTGGCTGCGCCTGAAACGTTTCCAAAGGTGAAGGCTCTGGAGTTAATATAGGTTGTCTTTGAACGGCTGAAGCAGTTTCCTCTTCTTGAGGGGACTCCAATAGAGCTGAAAATTCTTGAGAGGCTACGTCTGGCGCCTCCAAATGAATCATCTTACTTCCCTCTGATAATTTTTCAGATCTAGTAAATAATGGAGCCGCGTCTTCTAAAACAGTTCCAGAATCAGCAGCAGGTTTAAATGAAGTATCTTGACCTTTGTCGACTAAATTTTTTACGTATTCTACATCTGGCTTGCCATCATTCATTGTTTTTAACAAAGGTGGTGGCTCTAAAGGCGAAATGCCCAAGTCTGGATGCAATACTTGTTCAATAATTTTCAATAACTCTTCTGCTTTACAAGGATATTTTAAATAAGCGTTCACCCCATGTGGAGATTGTTGATGTTGTACAAATTCAGGGTCTCCCCATTTCTCTGATGTTAAAATTATAGGTATATCTGCGAATATTGTGCTTTTTTGTATACGCTCAATAAATTCAAGACTAACATCTTTTTTTATTTTGTTTTCAAGTAGTAAAAACTCTTTGTGCAAAATAATCAAATCCGTATTGCTGCCATGTAGCATCAGCATTTGCCAAGCTTCTTCAGGATCGTTTGATAAGATAAGAGCAATGCCCTTTTTCAGAAATACTTGAGCAATTTCATGCGATGCGTCGATATGAGGGTTCAATAGAAGGATTTTCATCAACTCACTCTTCGGTAAAAACGTCTAAGAAGTTGACACTATTTATTCAGATCGATATTGTTTGATTCTTAACTCAAATGAAACAAGATTTTATAAATTTATTCATTTTTAAAGACCACCTTACTTCTCGCACTTTTCAAGTGCCATTTGCTTGGCTTAGAAGGCTCAATCTTATTTTGTTATTTATTCTATTGCTTCTAGTAAGTACCACTATGGTATCGGCAAGATACCTTTGGATTAAATATACAAAAAAACAAAATCAAATCATTGCACTGGAGAAGGAAATCCAGGAACTCAAATTAGTTCAAACTGTAAAAAAAGAACAAAGTTTACCTCAACCACCTGCGCAATCACTTTCACAACCAACAACCAATAAAACATTACCTGATCCAGCTGCTCTCAATATTCGCCTTGCTGAGCCAAAAGCAAAATGGATAGGCAATAACCTCGATGTGCAATTTAATATTCAATACATTAAGGAAGATGGAGGCAACCAACAGGGGAAAATATTAATCCTAGCCAGAGGACCAGAAATTTTATTAGCCTACCCAAGTGGTGCACTAAACATTAAAGAGTTAAAATCTATTCTAAACCCAGATAAAGGCGAATATTTTTCTGTAAGTCGCTTTAGAATAGGAAATACAAAATTTGGTCCAGTTTTACAAAAAGAATATATTAGTGATGTTCAAATATTAATTTTCAACAAGGACAATGAATTATTATTAGTTGAAACAATTATGCCTGAAAAAATGTCTAAAAAAATAATCAACAAACAAGCCACACCCATACCAACAGGTTCACCACAATGACCACAATCGAAGAAACTACACTTACCATTATTGCTGAAGAAACAAAACTAGAGGGTAAACTTCAACTGGATCATATAACACGCATTCATGGAACAATTAGTGGTGATATTATTGCTAAAAAAGGGAGTACTGTAATTCTTTGTGAGACTGGAGTCATAGAAGGCAATATCCAAGGAGATGAAGTGATCATTGCTGGTTTTATAAAAGGCGATATTTCTGCAACCTCAAAAATAGTACTTGCATCATCAGGAAGAATTATTGGCAACATCAAAACACCATCACTATCTCTTGAACATGGTGCTTACTTTGAAGGCAATTCACAAATGGAAAGTCTATAATAAACTGTCAAGTCTAATTTGTTTTATTTTTTTAAAATCACTTTCTTTTAAACTCTTTAAAATAGGCTTAGGATCCCCTGCAATTACGATTGTAACCTTATCTAATAAAAAATATTTTTTTACAGCTTGTATCACTTCTTGACGTGTAACTTGTTTTATTTTTGGTATAAAATCATTAATGCACTGATCTCCAAGGCCAAAAATATAACCAATCAGCCAATTCAAAGCTATCGCCTGTAGAGTAGAAACGCTCAAAGAATAACTGCCTATCAAATAATCTTTAGACATCTTGATTTCTTCTTCTGAAATACCACCACCTTCGAAATCTTTTAGTATATCTAAAGTTTTTTTAATTAATTGGCCTATTGTTTCATTTTTTGTAGATGAAGAAACAGAAAACTCTGCAAAATTTTTATTGTAAATGAAATGGCTTTCGATGGCATAAGTTAAGGCTAATTTATCACGTATAATGGAATTGAGTCTGCTATTGAAATATTCTCCCAATAAAGCGTTGGCAACTAAAAGTGCATGATGCTCCGGCGCATAAATCAATGGTGCTTTAAACCCTATTTTTACTTGAGCTTGATTAAGTCCTAATCTCTCAACTAACAAAATTTCATCTTTTTTAGTTGCAAGACGTTTATCTTCATAAACAATCAAATCCTTTTTTTTATTTTCACCATTCCCAAAAATCCCAGAAGTCCAAAACCCGAAGGTAGATTGTACCTTTTTTTGAAATAAACTTTTATCAACCTTGCCGACTACTAAAAAAAGTGCATTCTTTGGTGAAAAACAAGTCTGATAGAACTGAAGAACATCCTTACGCGTAACAGTCTTAAATTCTGAAATCGAAAGAAACCCTCCTCTTCCATATTCAGTTCCTGAAGTAACTTTTCTTCTAAAAGCCAGAGAAACCAAGTGTTCTCCTTTATCACCTAAATGTTTCCAATTATCTATTAATCTTGTGTGTTCCAGATTGACTTCTTGTTCTGAAAACTGTGGAGTCAAAGCTATTTTGCCAAGCAGTTCTAATAATCTTTCCGCATCCAGTGCCAGGCCGTGCATACCAACAGAAAAAGTTTCTTCATCGGCAGAAACATAACGTGTAGCTCCCAGCATCTCAACAGCCCGGGCTAGTTCTTTTGTATTCATCCCCTGCACACCACGATCCAATGTGGCAGCTACTAGTTCTGCTGTTCCAGATTTTCCTTTTGGATCATTTTGAAATCCACAATTCATAATCAAAGAAATATCAATTACCGGAATATTTTGATTTACAAACCAGGCGATTTTAAATCCATTGGGCAAAGTTTCGATCTCAGGGAGAGGCAGTTTGACCTCTGAAGCACCTGAGGCAAAAGAAAAGATATTATTAATAAACAATAAAATAGAGAAAAAATATAAATTTCTCATTTTTTCCGACCTTTTTCGGGCAACATAATAACCATGGTCCTATTATTTTGGCCCAAATAGCGTTGAGCCACCCTCTTGACATCAGCTGAAGTTACTCTTAAATATTTTGTTAAATCTTCTGCAAAACGATTGGGATCTTCAAAAATCATCATAACTGTTCCTATGAGTTGTCCCAAACCGTAAGGAGTTCTAACATTATCAACTAAACCCACCGTAAGCTGTTTGACAGCCATTTTAATTTCATCATCAAGCACTCCCTTTTCTTGAACTTCTTTTATTAAATTTTGCAATACAACCTCAACCTCTTCGACATTTTTTTCTTCCCTCATAGTGCCTGAAATAATAAATAATCCATTATAAGTTGGAGTGTAAGCAATACCAGAGATATTTAAGGCGATATTTTTTTCTTCTACAATACTGTGATAAGCGCGTGAACTGGTACCCTCAAATAATATATTTGCTAATACATCCAATGCATAAGAATCGTCATCTAAAGCTGACGTCACATGATATGCCACCGCAAATTGAGAAGATAACACCTGGTCATATAGAGTGTATCTTCTTTCTTCGTCTTGTTCGATCTCTTGAGGAATATTTCTTGGCGATCTGGTAAAACCTGTAATTTTTTCATAATATTTTGTAATTAATGAAAAAGCAGCACTTGATTGAAAATCTCCAACTAATACCAAAGTAACATTTCCTGGTTGATAATAGGTTTGATAAAACGAAGTAATATCTTTTAATGTAAAATTTAATAAATCCTGTAAAATTCCTATAACTGGAAATCTATAGGGATGTCTTTTATAAGCCAAGGCCCAGAGTGTTTCTTGTATTTTTCCTGATGGAACATTTTCGGTCCTGAGTCTCCTTTCCTCTAAGACCACTTGTCTTTCTGAGTTTAAAATTTCATCACTGAGCTGCAAATTGACAAGTCTGTCGGACTCCATAGAAATGACTTTTTCTAAAAGATCTGGTGTAAACGTCTCATGAAAAACAGTGTAATCCCTTGTAGTGAAGGCATTAACTTCTGCACCTTTGGCTTCGAGTTCAAGAAAAAACTGCTTGGGGCCGTATTTTTTCGTACCCTTAAACATGAGATGTTCAAAGAGATGAGACAGTCCAGTGCTGCCTAAGTGTTCGTCTACAGAGCCAACCTTGACCCAAGTCTGATAAGTAATAATTGGGAAGGTGTGATCTTCGACAAAAATCATAGTCAGTCCATTGGTTAATGTTTTTTTCTCTAATGTGAGAGGTATACCAAGACCTTCTATTTTTTGCTTACACGAAGTAGAGATGAGAAGTAATAAAAGAATTAATAGTAACCGCACCAGTATAACGTAGCACAGAAGTTTATCAAAGCCATGAATATTTTTTGTACCATTTTATTGTCTCCAAAAGACCATCTGATAAATTAGTCTCTGCAGAAAAACCAAAACTTTTTTTTGCCTTCTCCCCTGTACAAATCCAATAATCTGGCTTAAGTTCATGTAGTTTGTCAATATTTAATGAATACGTTCGTCCAGTTATCTTGCTATACCAAGACAAACCATGAGCCCCTATTGTCAAAGCTACATCTGGAACTCTAAATTTGAAAATCTTCTTATTAAGATGCCTAGCTATTGTTGCCATAAGCTCTTCGTATGTAAAAATATAATCATTTGTTAAATAAAAAATTTCACCTCGTATATCAGAAAATGCTGCTTTTATAATTCCAGAACAAAGATCTCTAACGTGAATTGCAGTATAATATTTCTGTCCATCTTGTGTTGTGTGGCCTCTAAACATAGGTACAATATGCCGTGAAACTGTTTTAAAAAAAAGCAGTGTAGCCTTATCTTTTGGGCCATAAACCATGGGAGGACGTAAAATTGTAATAGGAAATTTGTTATTATATTGAGAAAGTTCTTTTTCGGCTTGCAGCTTGCTCTCTCCATATGCTGAAACAGGAGCGTCAGTATCTAGTTCAGTTCGAGGCGTTAACGAATTAGTAGGACCACCGGCAGCTAAGCTAGAAACAAAAATAAATTTTTTTACCGGATATCCGACTTCACCAATCGCTTGGGCAAGTTTGCGTGTTCCCTCAGTATTAATGCTAAGATAATCCTCTCGACTAGGAGCAAAAATCGTCCCAGCTAAGTGAAAAATATAATCCATCCCCTGCACTGCTTGTTTAAGAGATGCTAGATCAGCAAATGAAGCGTCAATACGCTTATATTTTAGATTTTTTAAGTTTTTATCACTAGAAGTAGCACGAAGCATTGCATGCACTTCTAGGTCTTCTTTTTGTAAACGTTCAATTAGAGTACTTCCTACAAATCCACTTGCTCCAGTAACTAATGCTCTCATACTTAATTATATCGAGTACCTAATCCACACGACTCGTGTCAATAGAACTGTTGTAGTCCTCTTATAATTTCACAGAATCGTCATAAAGTCGGTCAGGACAGATATCTACTTCATTAGGCCATTGAACAATGCCATTACTAATAAAAACTTTATTAAAGGCACCATTATCTTTTATGGATTTATATACAGAATATACAAAAAGAGGTTTAACATCAAATATTTTTCTTTCCCCATTCATAAATTCAATTTTTAGTTTAAAGTTTTGCAAAGGAATAACCTTGCGAGCTCTTGAATTCATAATCTATTTCAGTGGATCAATTTTAAAAATTTGCTCACCTTTTGAAGCAAGCTCCCAATCTGCCATGAGTTCTTCGTTGTGTATCTCAATCCAAGCTTGAACTAATTTTAATTTTCCTGTTTTAATTTTACCATTTAAAAGTTTGCCATCTGAAATAGACAGAACGGCTTCTTGCCCTTGGTAAGTGACATGAATATGGGGTGATTTGTGTTTTTTAGTGTCAAGATAGTACATAGAAATTATAATTCCATAAAACATACTAATAATTGGCATTCTCATTCACCTTTCGCTGGACTTTATATTAGCAAATATGAATATATTATTCATTGAAATAATTTTTTTGATGTATATTCCTCCTGAGTAAAACATTTTGAACTAATTGAAATTATTAATCTTTTTAAATAATGTCTTTTTCCAAATCTTCTTGCTAATAGCGCATGTTGTAAGTTATAAAAGCACAACACGGTGAGATGTTGGAGGCTTTTATGATAGTTGGAGTGCCAAAAGAAATAAAAAATAAAGAATACAGAGTGGGAATGGTCATAGCTGGCGTGCGAACACTGACACAAGCTGGACACAAAGTAATAGTTCAACACAATGCTGGATTAGGAGCTGGCCTTAGTGATGAAGACTACAGAAAAGCTGGTGCCACCATGGTTGAAACCGCAAAAGAAGTTTATGACAAAGCTGAAATGATCGTTAAAGTAAAAGAACCACTTCCTGAAGAGTATTCCTATTTGAGAGATGGACAGATCCTATACACATATCTCCACCTAGCAGCAGAAGAGAGACTAACAAAAGCACTAATGGAGAGAAAAATTATTGGCATTGCTTATGAAACAATCCAACGCGATGATGGAACTCTCCCCTTGTTAGCGCCCATGAGTGCAGTTGCAGGGCGTATGGCAACACAGATTGGTGCAACTTATCTTCAGCATGACAATGGGGGAAAAGGCATGCTACTTGGCGGAGTAACTGGCGTAGACAGAGCAAATGTTGTCGTACTAGGAGCAGGAGTTGTTGGTATTAATGCCATAAAAATGGCAATCGGATTGGGGGCTAGAGTCATAGTATTTGATGTCAATGTTGCACGCTTGGATTATATTGCCGATATTTTTAAAAACGAAGCAACAACGCTTTATTCAAACAGTGAACAAATAGAAAAAGCAGTAACGCAGGCAGATTTAGTCATTGGAGCTGTCTTAGTGCCTGGAGCAAAGGCACCAAAACTTGTCACACGCGAAATGGTCTCTCAAATGGAACCAGGAGGGGTAATTGTAGACGTGGCTGTTGATCAAGGAGGCTCGGTAGAAACTTGCCGCCCCACAAGCCATGAACACCCCACTTACATAGTAAATGGAATTATTCATTATGCGGTGCCCAATATGCCAGGAGCTGTTCCTCGCACTTCTACCTATGCCTTAACTAATGTGACTTTAAAATATGCAATCAAAATAGCAAATATGGGGTGGAAAGAGGCCGTCAAAAAAGACCCGGCCCTACTTAAAGGAGTAAATATCTACAACGGGAAAGTTACTTATAAACAAGTTGCTGATGATTTAGGACTTCCTTACGAACCTGTTCGAGTTTAGAATAATAGTTAGTTAACACTGATTGTGTAACGCTATTATTTATGGCAGAAGAAAAAAAAGAAGACACTGAAATCGAAGGCGGCACTCCACCTTCCCCTCCTAAAGGCCCACTGATTTTAGCATTAGCTAATTCTTTAATCGTTTTAATTACACTAGGCTTACTGGTTTTTACACAAATGCTTTATAAACGACCGGCGATTACAGAACAAACTGAAAGAGTAAAATTAGAAAAAAAGCATTTAAAACAAGAAGAGACTCCACCGGGGTATCTTCAATTTGAACCTGTTACAATTAATATCAGTTCGGTGCCCGCGCAGCCAAGATCAGCAGAAGGAACACCGGCACAAATTCATGGCAAACTCCACTATGTCACATTGGGTTTCAGCTTACAGATCAAAGATCAAAAACTTGTTGAACGGCTTGAGCCAATTCGTACAAAGCTTATGGATCAGATCTTGGGATTACTCGGCAAGAAAACATTTAATGAATTAGTTACAGTACATGGAAGATATATTGTAAAGAATCAAATACTAAATGCAGCAAATCTTATGACACATCAAATATTAAATATTAAATTTTATCCGATCACACATGTATTTTTTACACAATTTATCGTGCAGTGAGAAACAAAAACATGGAAAACGCACAGTATATAAAAGAAAAAATTTTATTCCCACTCGAAGCGTCGCCATCACCTGCTTATAAAATTTTGGTCATTGACGACGAACCTGCAACATTACAAATTTTAAAACTTTTACTTACAAAGGCCGCTTATCATGTAACAATTTGTGAAACAGCAATCGAAGGTCTTAAAAAGATCAGTCAAAACGCATATGACTGCATAATAACAGATGTTATAATGCCAAATTTATCTGGTTATGATTTTGTAAGAGCCATAAGACGACAACCTCAATTTGCAGGCTTGCCAATATTAGTTCTGACACGTAAAAGAAATCGAGAAGATGTAAAAAAGGCACTTGAAGCTGGAGTCACTGATTACGCCATCAAACCAATTGATGAACAGCTATTTTTAGACAAAATAGAACTCTGCATTAAAAAGGGTCAAGGCAAAAGACACATTTTTACTCTCAAACTGGAAGGCTCTTTGTCAGAAGCTACAGTGAAAATTAAATGTAAAATTTTATCACTAAGCGAATCTGACCTTACTCTTTGGTCACAGGTTCCTCTTAATGAGAATCTAGAATTTCATATTAAAACACAACTGTTTCATGAGATGAATATTGATTTTCCTTATCTAAAACTTATTGAATGTGAGTTTGTACCGGCTAATGACAGTAGAGATGCTGGCTATAATATTAAACTTGGGTTTATAGGACTTTCTGAAATAGAATTGAAAAAAATCCGCAATTGGATGCAAAGAGAAACTATTTTACATAAACCCTAAGGGCCTGTCCATGAATAAACTAGACACCAGGCATCTCATATTTGGGCACCTTTGAATTCGCCTCAATCGAAAAACGCTCAACATAGGCCGGGCTATGCCTCGCATTTTTCTCAATCGGCTCATCCAAATCTGCACCAAAAGTCTTCACGCCGATTGTCTAGTTTATTCATGGACAGACCCTAAG
>JACRAO010000229.1 GCA_016213345.1 Bdellovibrio sp.
TAAAATAATACTTCATGTTTTTATTTATACAATAGCTAGCTTAATTGCCAAATCCAGTGCAGCCTCAAAACTTGATGGATTTGCTATCCATTTTTTTGCAATATCAAATCCAACACCGTGATCTACTGAAGTTCTTATGATTGGCAATCCTAGTGTTACGTTAACAGTATTAGCAAAATCAATAAGCTTAACTGGTATCAATCCTTGATCATGATACATACAAATTACAGCGTCATATTTCGAAGCATTAAGATGTTTTACAAACAAAGTATCTGACGGGTATGGCCCGCTAATAGTGCCAAAAGAGGGATAGAGTTTTTTTATTTTTTCAATTGCAGGGATAATAATGGCTTTTTCTTCTGTTCCAAAAAGCCCATTTTCACCAGCGTGTGGGTTCAATGCACAAACAGCAAGTTTTGGCTTCTTAATTTTCCACCAATTTTTCAAAGCGATTGAGGTGTTTGATATAGTGTTAAAAATATTTTCATATGTAATATGCTTTGAAACATCTTTTATTGCAACATGGGTGGTGAGTAAGGAGACTTTTAGCTTTGAGTTGGCTAGCAGCATTGTGGCTTTTTTGGTGGCTTTTCGTGTGGTATTTTTAGTTTTGCAGAGATTTGCCAAGAATTCGGTATGGCCGTTAAAGTGATATCCACCAAGGTTTAAGCGTTCTTTATGAATTGGGCCAGTAACAAGAGCGTGAGCTTTTTTTTCTAGCAAAAGACTCACGGCTTTCTCTATTGCCCAGCCGGATTGGAAACCAGCCAAGCATTTCGTGTTTGATTTGGTTGGAGCGGCAATAAAAGACAGATTTGCTAATGGTTTTAATTTTGAAAACGGTTTAGTTGCGCCTATGCAAATGAGGTTAATGTCTTTATATTTGTCATTTTTGAGAGAGAGAGTTTTCCAGACAATTTCTGGGCCAATTCCTTCCGGATCACCTGGTGTAATTACAATTGTTGTGGCGTTCTTCATAAAATTAAGCCACTAACACAGCGCGATAGCGCACTTGATTTTTTCTTACTTTTTCAATTGCGTGATTGACATCATCTAGAGAAAAAACTTCTGTCATGGCGCTAATTTTATGTCGTTCGCTGAATGTGAGCATTTCTTGAATCAAAGCTCGTCCGCCGATTGGGCTGCCAGAGATTGATTTTCTGCCATTAAGTAGAGCAACTGGAGGAATTTGCAAATGTTCACTTGGAACACCAACTAAAACAAGTCTCCCATTGGGCCTTAAATATTGCAAATATTTGGCAAAATCCAAATTTACGAAAACAGTAGAAATAATAATATCTAAACTCTGATGGCATTTTCTTAACTCATGCTTATCAGAGGTGAGTACAACGTTATGTGCACCTTGTGCTTTGAGTTCTTCTTTTTTTTCAGGGTTAGTAGTAAATGCAGTGACTTCGGTGCCCATGGCTTTGGCAAACTGAATAGCCAGGTGACCCAAGCCACCCACCCCTAAAATACCAACTCTATGGCTTGAGTTTACGCCAAACACACGAAGTGGCGAATAAACAGTGATTCCACCGCACATAAGTGGCGAGGCTTTTTCAGAATCTAAGTTTTCAGGGATTTTAAATGCAAAACGGCTGTCTACTTGCACTAGTTTGGCGAACCCTCCAAAATGACCTACGCAAGTTGCTTCTTGACGGGAGCAGAGATTTTCGTCACCTTTTAGGCACCATTCGCATTCAAGACAACTGGATCTTTGCCAGCCAACTCCAACGCGATCTCCTATCTTGAGATGACTAACAGAGGAGCCTTTTAGTGTGATTTTGCCGATAATTTCGTGGCCTGGAACGAGTGGGTATTTGCTAAATCCCCAGTCATTATCGATCAAGTGTAAATCAGAGTGGCAAACTCCACAGTGGGAGATGGTGATTTCTATATCGTATGCCCCAAGTGGTTTGGGGTCATACGAAAAAGTATCTAATTTATGGCCTTTTTCAAAGGCTGCGTATGCTGTGATTGGCATTGTTTGTTAGATTTTATACTAATGAGCGCTAATGAAAGCAAGTAATAACTATGTATAAATTTTAATCCTAAAAGTTAATTAAAAATCTTATCCAAGAAATTTCACCCCCACACCTCTGCACTGATACCTCGCTCCTCAATCCTAAGAGCAAAGCCATGCATGCCCTCATGTCCCACTGGCTGTATGGCAGAAAATAATGACTCTTGTTTTGGAGTCAGTAAATGAACATAAGTGGGTTTTAGCTGTTCATAAATATCAATAAGTCCTTTTAGATTTTCTGGGGTCCAGTTTTGATATTCAAAATCTTTTTGATTTCTCCAAAGCCAAGTCTGAATGCAAGGTGCGTGGAGTTTGCCAATATTCTCTACTTGCTTTTTTAATGACTCTGATTGTGTAACGGGACGATTGAGTTTTTGAAAAAGTGCATTGTTTGAACAATCGAGCTTTACCCAAATCTCGTCCACTGACTCACACGCATTTAATACGGACTCGTTATCTAGGGCCACTCCGTTTGTAAAACACACTAAAGACCACCCACCTTTTTGCGTCTTACGAATAGCGAGGATTTCTGAAACTAGATCTTTAAACCCATGGTAATTTGTTGGATCTGAGTTGCCAGATAAAATAACAGATTTCAAATCGGACTGGCTTTGGGTTAGATGACGAAGTTTGACTAATGATTCTTCTAACTTTAAACAATCGCTTTTTACACTTTCCTTCTTCCATGGGCAATAAATACATCTCCATGTACAATTTTTCTCATTTTTATGATCTCTTAGATTAATAATGATCGAAGTGCCAAAACGTCTTGAATAAATAGATCCCTGAATATCCATTCGAAGACTGTAACATAGAAATTTTAATGTAGAAAATACTATAATTTTTCTATTTTGGATAAGGAGTGTCTTTGAAATTTCTACTCAAAATTAAATCTACTTCAAGTCCTGTGTTTGTTCTCCAATAATAGAGTGTGGCGCAAAATTTTTTAAGAAAACCTTTGCAAGATGCGTTTTTTCCACGCCGCGCGGACCAAATAAAAACGCAGAATGCCGATCTCCTAATATTTTAAGGAGATTTATATATCTATCTATCACTCCATAAATATATTATAAATATGGAGTAAGGAAAACCGTAAAATAAGCTTAAGTAGAGAATTTTTATAGAAATTAGGTATGGATAATTAGTAATCGTTGAGAGTAAACAAATTAAAGTCAATGTATTCAACTGCTTATTGCGAATTTTGCAAGATAAGTGTGGCGATATTTGGGATGTCTACCAAATTTCATCCTAGGCGATTACCAAGTCCAAAGATTTAATGTTGCTAAATAGAATAAAACTGTATACAACGATCCCAATTTTCGGCGTAAAATGGGATTAGGACTTGCAGATTGTATTTTGTTACAAGCCCTTAGTTTAATATAGGAGGGTGGCATGGCGATCGACAATTATCATCGTATATTAAAAAAGACAGAACATTCTTCTTTTTTTCTATTTGGAGTTAGGGGAAGTGGTAAAAGCACTTGGACTTCAAAGTTACCAAAAATTGCTAAAACGATTAACCTTTTAAATGAAGAACTTTATCAAAAGATTCTTTTAAATCCAGTCTATTTCACGGGGGAGATTGAGAGCCTTGCTTCTGGCGCGTGGGTGGTTGTAGATGAAATCCAGCGTGCTCCTTTTTTATTAAATGAAATTCATCGGTTTATTGAAGAAAAAAAACTAAAATTTATTTTAACTGGTTCTAGTGCCAGAAAACTCAGGCGAGCCGGAGTGAACTTGCTTGCTGGTAGAGCGTTGGTGCGAGAAATGTATCCTCTTTTGCCTGAAGAAATGGGAAAGGACTTTAATCTGGAGAAGACTCTACGATTTGGAACTGTGGCATTAATTATTGCTTCCGAAGCAGATCCCTCAGAACGATTAAAAGCTTATGTTCAAACTTACTTAAAAGAGGAAATCAGAGCTGAAGCCCTAGTGAGAAATCTACAGGGATTTGTAAGATTTTTACCTGTTGCAGCTCTATTTCATGCTCAGGTCATCAATGTTTCTGGTGTATCAAGAGATGTAGGCGTAGAAAGAACAACGGTAGAGGGTTTTCTTGATGTGCTCGAAGATACTTTGTTTACTTTTCGA
>JACRAO010000232.1 GCA_016213345.1 Bdellovibrio sp.
AACTCTTAGTAAAGCAGCGAGCCGCCATGCTATCCCTAAAAAAAGAGTCTCTCGAAAAATCGCCCGCCTTACACAGCTCATAAAAAAAGTAGCACCACAAGCTTTGGTGAGTAAATAATCGAGTAGGAGTGGCTGGTAATTGCCAGGAGATTACCCAAATACTCCTGCGGAAAAACTAAGCTGAATAAAAATCCGCGCTACTGCAATAACTTAAAGCAAGCGGGGACAGCGGTAGTTGTTGAAAATAGATCGGGCCGCTTTCGACGAACGCCATCAGATAATAGCTTTGCGATTTTTTCACGGCTGATGTCTTTTTGCTCTTTGCCTGTTATAGCGCTTAAGTTTGTCCCATCCCAATCCAAACCTAATGCTTTTAATTCGTTAGGCGTGCAATCTCCGAAATAATATTTAAAAATCCCTCCAAGCAGTACCGATGGTGCATTTACTTCTTTTACTAATTCGGCAACCGTAAAGGTTTCTCCTAGTCTTAATTTATTAGAAGGGGATTTTATTCCTACTGGAACTGGACCTCCTAATAAAACCGCAAAATCTTGTGGGTGCTTTGGCTCTTTGAGGTCATAGGCGATGATTGGAGCTGTTTGTGTTTGTACGGTTTGTGCTGGAGCCGGAGTTGAAGGAGGAAAAAGTGGGCGTATTATAAAATTTGTTGTAGGTGGAAATAAATTAGCTATGATCGTTTTGAAAGAGACGTCAGGAGGGGTAATCTCTGAAAAAGAGTTATCTATCTGTACTCCAAGATTGCCTGTACTGTCGACTAAGAGCATTTGTTTATATCCGTGGGGAGGATCCACTGCAAAAATGTTACCAAAACTCTTAGAAACAGGATCCCATTTAAACCGTACAAGTTTTGTTGTATTGACTGCAGCAGAACCAGGAATCAAATTTGGGTTAGTGTGCAATCTCACCCACACGAAGTTTTCATTAGCAACAAACTCCTCTGCACCAAATAGTGTGCCAACACCATAGAGTCCATATCTTGAAAATTCTGTTGAGCTCACAGTATTTATTGTCCCATTATTTATTGTCCCACTAAAGCCCCCAGTAAATTTAAATATGATTAAAATTTCTTCTGTTAGCACAGCAAGTGTATCTTGAGAAATCATTTGTGTTTGAACAACTTTTCCATATGAGGTTAGATCTAGACAAAATCTACCATTATGTGGAGTTTGTATAAATCCTTTGCGACCAGGAAGCGCTTCAAATAGAAAAAATTCTCCTATTTGGTCAACTGCTAGAATATGTGTAGAATCAAATTGGCAAATGGCCTGGAAATGCACCTGAGCAGAAACTGTCTCTGTAGAAGGCGAAGGAATAGTGTTTGTTAAATGTAATGAATTATTATCTAATAAAACCCAATATACATCTTGACCTGTAATGACCATGTTTTTTATGTTTTGAAAATTATGAACAGGCCCAACAGCTCTCAACACCCTTGTATCTGGATTAAGTTCAAAGACTCTAAACCCATTGTATTGTTTGTCAACAACATAGGCAGGGTTTTGCAATGACGCCTGGACACCAGAACACAATATTGAAAATAATATACTTAAATACAATAAACTCACTAAGTGTGGCTTATAACACTTCTGGACTAATAAAGTCAACTCCTATACAAGAACAGAAACTTTGACTACTCATCTGGTTATTCAAAAAAAACTATTCAAGTTTTTTCAACTATGATTTGAGTTGTTTTTTCCCAAGTTCGTACAAAAACTCTGGAGCAAAATCAGCTCCGTTGTCCCAAGTCAGAGTGTCTAGCTCAGGATGAACTAAAAATTTTGAAAAAAGGTTTAAATTTTTAAGCGGCAAAAAAATCTCACCTTCTAGATGATTTGTAAGATCAACAGAAAACTTTTCCCCCGAATTAAAAGTTAGTTTTATTCGATACCCGTTTTCATGTATTGCTTTTATTACGTAATGCATAATAAATTCTCGAATTACTCTAATGGTGAAATAGGTTTCAATTGTTTTTTCTTCATGGCCAGCACCCAATCTTCCATTAATTCAGCCCTGTGTTCAAATGCCCACTCAAGAACCAAAGTAAGCACTCTTTTAGGAAGTTGTCCTTCAATAACATTTAAATCAGCAATAGACAATTTAGCCCTAAAATCATTATAACGGACATGAAAATGCGGCGGCGCATGGTCATTATAAAAAATTGTAACTACAATTCCAAAAAAACGCGAAATCTCGGGCAATCAATTCCCCTCTCTTTGAAATGAAGTTTACCCGATCATATTAATATTTTCAATACATAACAAAAAAACTCATATTTTTCTTTGTTTTAAAAGTCGCGCTAGGTGGGAATCAGGCTTTGTTTTATTGTAACTCACGCTCCTTAATTCGCAGCATCAAGTCAGCGTAATCATTCAGTTCATAGAAAAATATACCATTACCAATCTGCAATAGTTAAGAATATTACTAAAAACAACTCCGTTATGAAAAAACTATTCAAGTTTTTTCAATTCCTTATTTAGCTGTTTCACTAAATCACCAAAAGTTTCCTTCAAAAATTTCTGTCTTTCCTTATAGCGTCTTTTTTTATCGGCTACGATTTTTGGAAATCGGTTTAAGGCTTTTTTAATATCT
Organism: Bdellovibrio sp.; assembly: GCA_016213345.1. Lineage (GTDB taxonomy): Bacteria > Bdellovibrionota > UBA1018 > UBA1018 > UBA1018 > JACRAO01. Next base: position 2,611 of record JACRAO010000232.1, read on the forward strand.
CTCAATAGCTGTTTTTCTTCAGATATTGTTCCCATTTTGTTTTCCCTTGAGGAATTTTACTTCAAATTTTTTCTGATCTTCTTGGTTCAGATTTTCAAACGAAGCCTTAGAGTGAATCAGTGTAGGTTTAGTTTCTGTATTATCAAAAATAAACCAATGATCACAAAGATTTCTATAAAAATTCCAAAAATTATAAAAAGATCGTGGAAATCGTCTGAGAACAATAGCCTTTGGAACAAAATGTCCACCAGATATAACTCGTGCTTTTATTCTTTTTAGGTTTTCTGAAACATTTTTAAGAAAAATAAAATAAATGGTAATTTTATATTTTTTCATTCGAGCTTCTTCAAGCATACGAATCCATGTTTTCCCTGAAAGCGTGCTTTCGAAAGAAAAGCTTTCTTTTTTCTCTAATGAGCCACGAATAGCTTCAATCATAATTCGTCCCGCATGGATGGCAGCTTTTTCTATAGCCATGGGGGATATGCCACTAGCAATCGTGTCAGAATTAATAAAAATGGAACTCCTATTTTGTAAAAAAGACTCCGCAAAAGTTGTTTTTCCGCTTCCATTGGGCCCGGCAACAATCTGAATAGTCCTATTTTGAAAAGTTTTTTTTCCCATCATTCATAATGACATTAACACACTAAGGCTTGTGACAAAACAAAAACCCTATCTACAATACCGAATCACGAGATTCGTCCACAACCCCAACGGCAAACGTGGAGTCTGTTTAGTACTAAAATCAAGTTCAAATAAACTTTTATGAAGATCCATAACTTCGTCCAATGTCCAAAAGCAACTCCAGCGGTTTAAACGATCATGCAGATATGGATTAAACTTGCCCTTTATATTATTAAAGGAATCCTTTTGTGAAAGTTTCAATATAAAATGCCTTAAATTCCAAGCAATAAGCCCTAAAAGTGGGATCGACTCTTCTGGTTGATTGGCAAACTGTCCAACCTGCTGAAGCGATTTTTGTAAATCTCGTTGAAAAAAACTCTCCAAAAACTGATCACTTTTCCACATTCCTTCATTTACACTTAACAAATTTTTGTCTGCCTCTGCACATGTGCTATTTAAAAGAAAAAGTTTTTCCAGTTCTTTTTCTAAAATACTCAAATTCCATGGATCAAAAGAACGTAAATTTAAAACTTCATCTGCAGATAATTTCATACCTTTTAGCTTTGCCAAATAGGCAATCCAAGCCTCTCTTTCTCCCTCAGATACTTCTTCACAAGGAACTAAGGCAGCTTTTTCTAATAATGTTTTAGAAAACTTTTTTCGTTGATCAAGATCTCTGGCAATAAAAACACAAACATATGGAACATCCTTTGTCCATGGTGGACCCATAAGTTCTTCTAAACACTCCGGGTCCTTAATTAAATGTGCTTCGCGTACAAGTAAAAATCGTGTTCCTCCACCAAAAGTTAAATTTTTTGCAGCATCAATCAGAGTAGCAGCCTCAGTCTCAGAAGCGTAAAAAATATCTTCATTTAAAAACGAAAAAGAAGAACTAGAAATTTTTTGTATTGTTTGCTTAATCCTATGAACCAATTCGCGAACTTTTAACTCTTCTCCCCCATAAAGCCAATACAGTGGGCGCAGGATGTTTTTTTCTAATTCCCCTTGAATTAACTTTAACTCTAATTTTGGCATTGCCTAAAATCTCCAATATATTGACTCATACAAATCACGCACTATGCCTTCCGCCAAATCACCAAGAGCTCTATCAAATTCACTTTCATTAATATGTGTTGCGGTTGTACCAAAGACATCTAAGCGATTAGTAGCAGGAAAACCTTTTGAGGAAGAAAACTGGGAACCCCAAAGCGACTTCCCTTCTTTTTTGTCTTTGTACTCTAAGAGTGTAAATTGACAGTTAAGTGATGCTGTGTATGATGTTGCAACAGCCAAACCTTGAAATCTTTTTTCTGGAGGTAAAATAGTGTTTTCTAAAAAACCAGCCACATCAGTCATTCCGCCAGCTACATAATTTGCTTGTGTCACTACACCAATTAATAACGCATCTGCATTTTCTTGACTGCTCACTAGTTCAACATTTTTCTGTAACGAAAACTTTTTAAGCAAAGCGTTATAAACCAGGTTTTCTACTCCTGGTTTGTAGGAATTATTAACCATAGGTTTCACATAGATACGATTTACTGTTTGAAGTCCAAACGTAGCTTTGCTTGTTCGTTGAAACGTATATCCACAGCTAGTTGCTAACACAGCTAAAAAGCATACAATAATCGTTATTTTAAGACGCATTCTCATATACATATTGGGACTAAAAAAACTTGGCAAGAGAAAAACAAACAAGTAACCTAAGCTAATATGTCGTTTGATTCATTAAGAAATATTTTAACGCAGATTAAAGCAAAATACCCTTCTTTTAAAAAAAGAGTTGAGGAATCAGAAGCAGTACTTAAGTGGGAACAAATAATGGGCCCACAAATAGCCAAGCACTCTAAAGCTAGAAATATTTCCAGGGATATCCTATTTGTAGAGGTGGACCATTCTATTTGGAAATCCGAGCTGCATCATCGCAAACATCAAATCTTAACCTTACTCAATGAAAACACTCCTAATAATATTAAAGATATTATGTTTGTGGATAAAAGAACGTACTAGTCAAAAACGCAATTTCCCCATGAGTCTTAAAGTTGCTACAAAAAGCACAATGACAAAAATAAGTAAAATCCACCTTGCCGCTATTAAAAAAGGTTGTCTTACAAAAGTACGAGTATATACTGTGGTTTCATTATTTTTTATATTTTTATTGGCAGTGCTCATCAAAAGTGTTGTTTCAGTTTCTGTGCGCTCATCATCCTTTAGTTTGGGCAAACGCCAGAGCTGTAGCTCAACACTTAAATATTTAAGAACCTCTTCCCTATCACTTAATGAAAACCAATACTCATTGGCCTGACTGATTTCGTCTTCTAAAGAAAGTTTTCCATGTGCAATTAACTCCAAAGTTTGAGCCTTCGTATAAGGTCCAAGTATAAAACCCTGTTGTGTTCGAACCAGCCACTGATCCATAAACTCACTGCCTAAGCGCCAACACTGTACGCTCCTCTGCTTTTAAAAATCCACAAATTGCCGGGTGTGTTGCATTTCTAAATTCTTCAGGTGTTCCCCAAAAAACAATTTCGCCATTGTGTAAAAAAGCAATAAAATCTGCCAATAAAAGCGCAGAAGGAATATCATGGCTAATTACAATCGACGTAAGCCTGAGTTCTCTTTTTAATTTTTCTATAAGTTCATCTACTGTTGTACGCGTGACAGGATCAAGCCCAGTTGTAGGTTCATCATAAAGCAAAATAGATGGCTCCCGAATAATAGCACGTGCTAACCCAACTCTTTTCCTCATGCCTCCAGAAAGTTCATTTGGATATTTATCATACCCTGTAGTCATTCCTAATATACTAAGAGATTTTGTAACTTTCTCAGTAATCTTTGACTCAGGCATTTTCGTATGTTCTCGTAATGGGAAAGCTACATTTTCAAAAATATTCATGTCGTCAAAAAGAGCAGCATTCTGAAAAAGCATTCCAAACACAAGTCTATGATCTGCTAATTTTTTCCCCTTAAGTTTTGTAATATCCTGGCCTGACACCCAAACTTCACCAGAATCTGGTTTTAACAAACCTAAAATATGTTTCAATAAAACTGATTTTCCTGCACCCGAAGATCCTAAAATCTATGTTAGTTTTCCCTTCGGGAAATCCAAGCTTACGCCCTTTAAAACAACATCTCGCCCGCCACGAAAAGTTTTATAAACATTTTGAAGACAAATCACCGAACCTGGGGGCTTGTTAACTTCAGACATAATTCCTTTTTACTCTTTTTGAAAGAGAAGTCAAAAGTTCATAGGGCACAGTATGGGCTTTTTTTGCTTGTTCCCAAATATCAATTGGTGGCCCTAAAATTACTGCGTCATCTCCTACTTTTGTAGCTCTGGAACACTCAACGACGCAAAGATCCATGTTGATAATACCTAAAATAGAACAAAACTTCTCACTAAGCCAAACTTTTCCACAAGACCAAGCAGCATTGCCATTGTTAATACCACCTAAAGATCGGTGTAAACCATCTGCATAACCAATTGCCAAAACAGCTATTCTATGTTTTTTTTTAGCCAGATAGCTTCCTCCGTAGCCTACATACTCTCCAGCATGTAAATCATGTATGGCAATTACTTTTGACTTTAAGCGCAAAACAGGCTTAAGCCCCTTATGTGGTGCGCCAGCCCATGGTAAAATGCCATAAAGAGAAATACCCGGTCTGACTACATGAGTTAACTCATGTATTTTCCACTCTTTGGCATTCCAGATAGCTGCACTATTAGCTAAATGAAAACAAGTACCATCAAAAACAGAAAAATATTTTATTAATTCTTCAAAATGCCAAAGTTGCTGTCTACTCAAATGAAACCCCGGATTTTCTGCACAAGACAAATGTGAAAGCACTCCTTGTGGATGACACTTTACAGGTTTGTTTTTTAAATTTTGTATTATATTTTTAGAAAAATCTAAATTAATACCAAGTCGATTCATCCCGGTATTAAACTTAAGTTCATACGAAATACGACCAGGCCATTTGTGTTTATAAAAAACTAGCCAATCTTCATCACTAGAAATCACAGCAGTCAAATCAAATTTTTTACAAAAATAACAAATACTGTCACACCAAGGGAGACAGCCAGAAAAAATAATTATTTTTATTTGCGTGTTTCTTTCTCCTAGGGCAAGTCTTAAGTCTCGTCCTTCCTCGAGTGTCGCAACTCCAAAACCATACAAGTTTGGCATGTTCAAAAGTTGTTTTGCAACCCAAGTCGCACCGTGTCCATAAGCGTCAGCTTTCACCATAGGAAGAATTTTCTGTCCTGTTTTTAGTTGTTTTTGTATCACTAAATAGTTTTGTCTTAGATTATCCTTGCTTAGATCCGCTACAACTCGATCTTCACAAAAAAAATTATGATGATAGCAGCATGTTTTCATAAATCAATCCTGTAGTCCTTAACATTCTGATTAGTGCCTCACGATGAAGTACACTATCTACTCCAGCTTGTAAAACAACTAAAACACCTACTAGTCTAAGTTTTCCTGACATTTTACCCAACGGACCATAACTAGTTAGTGGCCAAGCTTCAAAATGTGCCACTCCAGTTTTTGCCAATAAGATATTTGCCAATGGAGAATACTGAGTCAATGAAAAAATTTCTCCTCTTTGTGCTGCTTCATTCATGGCTATTATCATATCCGTTTTAACAGGAAAACTCATAGCTGCCGGAGAGTGTCCATCCTGAAAACCGGCATCCCATTTTAAAATAGCAGCTTGAATTTCCTCCCGATAATAAAAAAATAAACAAGGACTTTTAGTAAAATCAGCGGCAACTTCTGTCATTCTTTTAGTAATCCGAACAATATCCTTAAGACCTGTAGCTTCCTTCTCAAATAAGTTTACACGTTGATCTTCCTTAACTAGCAGTTCAGATTGTCTATGTTCTGTTACAACATGAAAATCAGCCATGGCACTCTCTAATATACTTTTTGAATGCCCTAAAATCTTAATAGTTGGAACCTTGGTTGGTTCAAGATTAACTTTTGGTTTGTTAAGGGAAAATAGTCTTTTAACGAAAACATAAGTAAGCAAAAAACCTATCATTATTAATAGAAAGAAGATTATCCAAGTTTTTTGAAATTGTGTTTTCTTGTAAGACGATGACAAAAGTACCTCAATTACCAATACGAGTGGAAAATTATCGATTTGATTAAATACTGAAAAGACCAGATTTTGATCCAACGAGTAAAACTCGCCTTTACCTTGTTTTTTTAAGTTCTGCAAGGCTTGCAAAATACCCTTTTGAAAAAGAGAACTCTTGGCAAGAGAAGAACCAACATAAGAAGGCTGGGAGTGTGCAAGCACTAATCCATCAAGTCCTATCAAAGACGCCCTTTCGCTTTTATATTGCCTAAAAAACGGAAATACTGAAACCGGATCAACGATAACTAAATAACCACTATTTTTTAAAAAAAAGCAAAAACTAAGCAATTCGACCGTAGAATGCACATCCTGTTTTAATCTAAAAACTTCGACTGCACCCTGATGTAGTTTCTTTTGTTGAAGTCTAGAGATAAATGAATCAAAATATGCAGAAAAAATTGCGTCTTTCCAATCTTTTGATTGGACGTATCGATTGATTTTAATATGTGACTTCTGAAAACCCAGCTCAGCCCATGCTAAAAAAGGTTGTTTTATACTCAAATCCTTAATATCAGATAACCCAATCTGTATTGCTTTTGTTTTCAGATCTTGCAATGTATCTTGAAATGAATCTGATAATTCTTTTTGAATATTAGTTAAAAGCTGTTCTTGTTTTAGTAAGTGCTTTTTACTTTCAGTGGATTTTTCAAAGGAATAAAATACCCAAAAAAATGCTATAAAAAATACCATAATGACACAGACCAAAAAAGCTGGCCTTTTAAAAATATGACTCTTACTTGGATTCATGGTATACCCCCAACTAAACATGGTAACTCAGTATTTTAATGAAATAAACCCTATTAAAAAACCAAATGTGTTGATTTTAGGTACCGGAATTGCTGGACTTTTCACTGCTTTAAAATTTGGGCCATATGCAAATATAACTTTGGTATGCAAGACAGATCCAATGGAAACCAATACCAGGTATGCCCAAGGCGGAATTGCTACTGTGTGGTCAAAGCAGGACAGTTTTGAGGAGCATATCCAAGACACCTTAAATGCAGGCGCTGGTCTGTGTAAAAAAGATATTGTAGAAATCTGTGTACACGAGGGACCCGATAGGATCAAAGAGCTGATTGAACTAGGAGTGCAATTTACTCATCAAGAAAATAATATTTCAAAAGCAACAGACTCTACCACTACATATGACCTGCACCGTGAAGGGGGACATGGAAAGAGAAGAATTTTACATGCTGATGATTTAACAGGCCTGGCTATCGAAAAAGCTCTCTTAGAGCAAGCACGGAAAAGCCCTTCTATTCAGATACTAGAGCATCATGTAGCTATAGATTTAATCACAGAAAAAAAACTCACCAAGCCAAAGAAAGATCATGATAAAGGTCAAGAGAAGCATAATGACTCTTGTCTAGGCGCTTATGTATTAAATATAAAAACAGGACAAGTCCTGACCTTATCTGCTGACATTACTGTTTTGGCAACTGGAGGAGCTGGCAAAGTTTATCTTTATACGTCTAATCCTGATATTGCCACAGGAGACGGAATAGCAATGGCATATCGAGCTGGAGCAAAGGTTGGAAATTTAGAATTTATCCAGTTTCATCCAACTTGTCTTTATCACCCAAGTGCAAGGACGTATTTAATTTCAGAAGCTATGAGAGGTGAAGGAGCGTTTTTGCGCAACTTAGCAGGCCAAGAGTTTATGTCTCGTTACCACCCTATGGCTTCTTTAGCGCCCAGAGATATAGTAGCTAGAACCATTGATTTAGAGATGAAGAGAACTGGTGATAAATACGTTCTTTTGGATTGTTCAAAGATAGCCTCAGAAAAGTTAAGTATAAAATTTCCAAATATTTATGAAACTTGCTTACAACACGGGATTGATCTAGCTCGCGAACCTATCCCAGTAGTTCCGGCGGCTCACTATATTTGCGGGGGAGTTTGTGTAGATAAAGATGCACAAACTAATATTGAAGGTCTTTATGCAGTTGGTGAAGTCGCACACACAGGGCTACATGGGGCGAACAGGTTGGCTTCAAATTCTTTGTTAGAGGCAGTTGTTTTTGCGGATCGTTTGGTGAAACATTCTTTGAGTTGTTTTAAAACAACTTTGCAACCTATAAAATTACCAAAAACACTGCCTAAGTGGGAGACGGGCAAAGCAGTGCAACTCGAAGAACAAATTGATATCGCTGCCAGTTGGTTAGAAGCTCGCACACTGATGTGGAATTATGTTGGCATCGTAAGAAGCAATCGTAGACTGGAACGAGCAAAAAAAAGGCTGCAGCTAATTAAAGCAGATGTGAACTATTTTTATTGGAACTACTTACTAACCAATGATCTTATTGAACTTAGAAACCTAGTATTCGTGGCAGAATTAATAGTAGAGTGCGCTCTTAAGCGACACGAAAGTCGCGGGTTGCACTATACAGTAGATTACCCGGAACGTGATGACAAAAACTACTCTAATGATACAGTAGTGGGCTGAGATTGGCATGAGTCTATGCCAGTAGTTACAGTCGTATCAAGTTTCATAAGACTGCAAACATCTTTATTGATAGAATGCTCTTTGTATTCTGTACCATCTGATGCCAATGAACGCGTAGCCATGGGTGGCTCATCGTATTGATAACTACTTACTGGACTGCTAACATTAGCTTTATTGTGACTAACCACAACAGAAGTGGGTTTTGTTATTGATACAGGAGCATAAGGCGTATAAGCATACCCAGACGACCACGGCGCATAGGGATACAATAGCCATGGAGGTAGACTTGCAACTTCTGACGGCCCACGTACTTGATAATAGTCGCCAAATTCATCCTTTACCCACTGCACCCAATATTTATAATTAGTTGACTGGCTAAATGCATCTTTATAATTTAATTTTTTTTCGTTTAATTGTTTTTCTAAGTTGTTAACTTTATTAGCAAGTTCTTTTATTTGTTCGTCTCCATTGCTAGAGATGGAGGCGGGTTGTTTTGGACTAGCATGCAAAGCAGAGCCAGTGTTATTGTTATTATTTCCATTTGCAACAGGCGCTGCTGTGGTACTTGCAGCTTCAGTTGCAGTTTCAGCGGGTAGTGGAGTCGGCGATGTACTATTGCCATTTGCGCCTGCTAGGCTTGCTGTGCGTGAGTCATTATTATCTTCTTCCTGTGCACGCCGTTTAGCTCTGACCGAATTACGTTTAACTTTATTTAGTCGTTCAATATCACCTGAAGTTGTTGAAGTTGACGAATAATCAAAATAAGAATTAGACGACAGAGCATGTGGTACTATTTCTTCTTGCACAATAGCTCTCTTGAAACCATATTTTGTTTCGGCAGCAGCGTAGTTTGTTTTGATTGTTGCATCCTGCTCGATTCCATACTTAGCCACTGCCTGATCAAATTTTGCCTTTATGCCATCAGCATCAAATTTCTTGGCAGCATCAAATTTTTTGGTGTCATTTACTGGCTTTAAAAAATTTACTGGCTTTAAAGAATTATCATTATCAGAACCTTTTTTTGCAACAAAACATAAATTTTGGATATTTTGTTTCAATCGAACTTGAGCGCTTGGATCCAATTTTTCTAAAAATGACAGATTTTGCAATACAGATACCACATTAACTCCTCCCTCTATAATTTGTGAAATATTACTTAAGAAGTCAGACCTACACTCAGAACAACCAGCTGTATCCATATTAGCAATGAAATCCTCAAATTTCTTTATAAATGCACCTGCACTATCAAATTTAGTTTTTTCTGCATCTAAATTATTTATTGCATCTGATATTTTTTTTGATGGCAATAGTCCACGCACCTTATCGTCTTTATTAATAAATTCTTTTATTTCAGCTAAAAATGATAACGCCTCTTCGATAAATTTTTGCGGATTATCTTGAGATATTGTCTGAGATTTTGTATCAGTTATAAATGTTTTAAATTTTTTTAAGAATTCGTTAGGAATATTGTCAGACCATAGCTTATTAGCTAAATCTAATAACGAATCCAAAATCTTAACTTCTTCATCGTTAAACTTATTCTTTCTAATTTGTATTTGCACTTTTGCCCACAAGTCTGGATAACATCGTACAAATTCGTTAACCACTTGTGCGGTGTCCAACATAACAAAAGGATTCTTTAAGACTCTTGGTAAAAACTCTAGATGTTTCACCTGAACTTCTTTACAAAATTCTGTATTAAAACTATCTTTAGTTCCATCTATAATAATATTTTCTACATTAACTATCTCGGCATTATTCTTATCAGCATTATTTTTCTTGACATAACTCTTCTCTTCTTGCACTGGAATAAAAATTTTACAAGCCTTCATCCAATAAATAAATGGATTTCTGGATTCTGAATTTTTTTGGCTATTTTGTTCTGCAGCATGTTTTTTTAGAGTATTAATTTTGTCACTTGCACTTTTTAATTCGTCTTCTATAAGTTTTCTAGCTTTTACAGACCCATCCATATCTGTTAACTCGATTTTACCAGATTGTATATTTTCTAGTGTTTGCTTTAATAAATCAAAATATACATCACATTTATTTGATTCAAATTTATCTTTTTCAAAAAATTTTTCGCCATTAATGGTGCTTTTGGTTTTAGTTATCAAATCAATAAAAAATTCAAATTTGTCTTGTTTAATGGGCGAAATTTGTTCGCTTAGATTTGGCTTATTGGCATTCTGATTTTGTTCACTTAGAGTGCAATTTCCAAGTTTCGAATCTAAAAACGACATCAATAAAAACAACACAATATATGTTCTCAACATCTAACTTCACCTATTACTTCCAGACCACCCCCTGCTTCGCCCTTTTATCAAGACCTGTTATTTTTATTATTACAAAATAAATTATATTTTTAAATACTTAACATTTAAACAAGTGTAAAAAAGATATACACTTTATATGTAACGTATTTGAAATTAACAATAAAAACACTATTTTTTTATTATTCTACACAATATGACTATTAGTTAGCCATATTATTTAAAGTATACATATTTAATATAGACGAATAATCAACGCAACGAGGAAAATAAGATGTTTTTAGATATCCTTTGGGAGGAGCATTTTCTGTTTTTACTGGAGAAGCTTAAGGATGGAATGCTCAAAAACGATGAAAACACTCATTATCTATATGATTTATTTATAGCGCAAAGCAAAAAAAATCCAATTCCTTTAAAAAATAATATTAAAAAGTTAAATGACACTCTTATTGAGCTTATGCAGTCTCCAGCGCAAATAGATGAAGTATCAACTTTAATGATCTATATTGGAGAACCAGCAGTCCCAGCTCTGATTAAGGCTCTGGATGATAAAGATAATTATGTCCGTATATCTGCCGCTATAGCACTGGAAAAGATTAGACCTTCTAAATCAGCTTCTGATCAGGAAGCCAAAACAGACGCTTCTGCAGATGGCGCTGAAGTAGGTGAAGATAAAAAACACAAAGCAAAGTAAGTCACTTTCTTGAAGACACATTTAGGCCTCTACAAGAAAACTCTGGAGTCAGTTTTGAAAAATTCAGCAAGTTTCCTAGCCCACTTTTTCCCCAACGAGCGCGTACCTCCTTCCCAACCACCAATCCAGGACTGCGGACATCCAATCTTTTTAGCAAGTTGTTCCTGCGTAAGACCATTACGCATACGGTAACCGCCAAGCCGTGATCCAGCTCTTCCATATTTATCATGGAGATCCTTAAAAACCTCTTCTGCTGGCATAAAATTGTCTTTTCTATACTCATTTAAAAACATTTCCAAGCTCTCAGCCTTCTCCTTGGGAACAAGGTAAAGCGAAGGCTTCTTCCCAGCAAAGGTAACCTGGACAACTTGATTAATACGGGGCATTTTCATGGGTACCGACATAGTATATCTCCATAATTCTAATCTGTTTGTCGATCACTTCCCAGCAAGCGACATAAGTTGGACGGCTTGATTTGATGTGACAGTGGTACTTATCTCCCCTCTGATACAATTTTCCATAATGCTTTCATTCCGATTGGAAGGGACCACTTATTTGAAGGTCGGCAACCAACGCGTCAACAATCCGCTGTATATTTTCATTCAGCTTCCCGTACTGCTTATTCGCTTTGTTTGTGAAGCCGACCGTCCAGCTCATACAAAAAGCTTATACTATTATTTAGTATAAGTAAACACTATTTTAGTATTGTGTGGTGTACAGAGTTTTTTCACTATCATACACCGGCAAGACGATTGTGCTGGCAGCTACCTTACGAGCAGCTAAAGTAGTCCTGGTTTCGAGGAAGTCAAACAGTGATGAATCAGCGAACATGGTATCAACTAACCAGCTTACAGACAGACCCGCGCCTTTGGCTATCTTGTACGGACCATGTTCCAATATGGCTACCGAGATTTGGTTTTGCAAAACGCTGTGAGAATTTTATGAAAATGGCCTTCATTAAATATATCTGGAGTTGGAGGAGACATTGTAATGAGAACTAATTCGAGACTATATCCTGGTTTCCACTGTTTAAGCCATGACTGTAACAAGGAAAGCTCATGCATTCTGCCATAGAAACAAAAAGTGGCCATAACTACATGTGGAGCCGATTTTAAAGTATTCCTGATACAAACATCTAGACAGATTATACCAGTAAACATAACTCATTCATGAATACTGCTTAACCCAGCTTACAATATCCTCAAATACTATTTCCTTGCCGATTTCATTGACTGGTTCATGGAAAAAATTAGGATAGGTTTTTAGCCTTTTTTCCCTATGTTTTAAGTTTTTATAGAACCTAATTGAAGTTTCTGGATTAACAAGAGCGTCTAAGAGAGGAACTAAAAATTGCACAGGGGGCTTTAATCCAGACTCTCTATGCAATGTGTTTCTCATTGCCTCTAGCATAGTTGTGTAAAAACGTGGTGTCATCTTGCTATGAACTAATTTGTCAGTCTGATAAGCCGTTACAACCTCAGGATCATGAGAAAGTGTATGCACATCTAAAGCCGTATCAAGCTGTAAAGAACCCCATATTGTAGACAATGTATTGGCTAAAATCTTTTTATAAAACGGCACCTTTGTTTTTATTGCCAAAAATGGCGAAGTTAACGTTAAAGTCTTCACTGGCAAATTCGGATTTAAAAACATCATTCTAAGGGCGACATGAGCGCCCAAACTGTGTCCAAGCACATGAATTTCTGATGCACCAAAATGCTTAGACAATTTAGCACTAATTTGATTCACAAAAAGCGCAGCATCTTGAGCTAGAACATCAAAATGTTCTGCATGTCCACGAATACCTTCAGAACGACCATGCCCGCGCTGATCATAACTAAATACCGCTCCAAAAGAAGATTGCATAAAATGTGGCAGGTGCAAATATCTACCACAGTGTTCTCCCAGACCATGTAGAATGATCAGCGAGCAAGAATTTTTCCATAAATTTTCGCGACAAGTGATCGAAAAAAGTTTTGTTTTCTTGTCACCAGATTTGAAACCTGCAGTTTCATATTTGAAACCTGCGGTTTCGGACTTGAAACCTACAGCTTCAGATATAAAGCTTTCAGTTTCAACAATCCAACCTTCAGGAAGTTTTGGAAAACCCAATGGTAAACAAACACCAAGGCTTTCAATTGGATTCTTCAATATAATTTTGGATTGCCCTTCTTGCGCGATCTGGAAGTTTTTCAAATCTGAAACTAAATCCACACTGATCCTCCAACACTCTAACAATCATGCCCTCTGCAATAAACGGCTGAATGCGATGACCTTTTGCATCTCCTGCAGGGCTAATATTCATTTTAATCTTAGTCCCAGATTTTCCTGGAACCTTATCCGTAAGCACCTGCATGCCTCCAATACTGATATCACGACAAACCGCAACAATCACAGAATCTTCGTGAGTTAAGAAAATTCTTGCTACTAATGGCCTCCGGGGTGCTCGTCTTTGTTCTACACGTTGATCTTTAGTTTTAGAAGTAGTTTTTCCGTTTTGATTTTTTTTATGTGCAGAAACAACCTCATAAAATTCTTTGATATTTCCAATATTGTCCCAATTTTGCATTCCATCCCGCCAAGCATAAGTTTCTTTTGGAACTTTCTCAATCTGCACAAGCCGGCTAAGCTCCTGAAAAGAGAAAGGACCATACTGAACTCCCTTTTGGGAGATAAACCATTCTTTTTTATCAAATTTGTTACCAAATGTATCTGGTGTAGAAAGTTTATTGTCTCTAAAAGGAATTGCAGGAGTTGCAAGTTTTTTAATTTTAGTCTGTAACTCCTTAGACGGTTCTTTAGGAATAAGTGCATGGAAAACCTTTAGATCACAAAGCCTTTGCCACTGAGATTCACCAGTTTTCCAAACATAATCAGCCCAAGTGACATCGTGATTTAACAATTTTACATACACGTCAGAAGCCGTTAAGGGTCCCATCCATTGATCCCCACCGGCTAAGTACCATTGGGGGAACAAATCGTCTTCAAATAAAATTTTCCCTCGATTTTCCATACTTTATTAATTTTATCTCCAAAATGACCCCACTGTCTAAAAAATATACAAGTGTCAGCTTTTAAATGACTAATTTTATAGGTACCAAAACAGGATTAGTAACAGTATGTTTATAACTACTTGATTTTTAAGGATAAAAAAAAATTATTAAAAAAGTCAACTTTGGCACTCTCTTTGCTTAAATATATACTAGGTATAGCCCTACAGCCAACAATGGTGTCGGCTGAAACTGTGACAGAAAGGGCAAAAAGAGTTGTATGAAGATGAAAGCTAAAACATTAAAAAATAGAAAAACAAGCGAAAACAGTTACTCGTCAAAAAAGCTATTAACATTAATTGCACTTATCTCTAGCCTACTTATAGTCACCCTAGGATGTGGAGAACAAGGCTTCAAAGTCACACCTTCAACAACATTTCAAAAAGCACCCGGCAGTTTTTCTCTACCTCCTAAAATTGATATTTTACTAGCAGAAGATAACACAGGTTCGATGTTCGAATTTTTTGATTCAATTAATTATCAATTTCCACGTTTCTTAATGGATTTGGATAGCAAAGGCTGGGACTATCACTTTGCTGTTACCCCACTCACTACCACAAGACCTTTTGGCCAAATTGCAGCTTCATTTTTTGATCCAAGCTGGGGCTCTCAGTGGACCCCCCCCTTCCCTGGCGTTAGTCTTCAAACAGGTGGCCTCATACCAACAGGCAAATTAACTACAGCAAAAGATTTTTCAAACTTTCTATCTATGGGAGATATCTCAAATATCTCAGGTGGCAGAGAACCAGGATTAGAAACCATCTATCAAACACTAACGACACTTACACCAGGAACAGGATTTGTCAGAAACGATGCGCTATTAGTAATTGTTGTAGTCGGCAACGGTAAAGACACCTCAGGCGTCAATCTCTGCAATCGTCAAACAGGTACACCTCCACAAACAGATCTAGAATGGCGAACGGCGGAATATATTGACTATTGCGAAACAACAGGTTTCCAGATCTATCAAAATTATAATTCAAGTTTATTGGATTATCAGAATAAATACATAAATTTTAAAAAACTAAATCCTTCAGATACTACTGCTCCAATAAAGTTTTTTGCTGGAGTTGCAAAAGATAATACTTCTTCTTGCAAAAAAGACGGAGTCAGTGCTTATGCAGGTCAAAGATATAAAGATTTTGAAAGAACATTAAACAATAAAACAATAGATTTTGATATTTGCACGCAAGAATTAAACACTTTTACTGATGCTATTGCAAGTCATCTAAACACAGTAAAGCTGCAAGTAAGACAAAAATACGTACCGCTCCCATTTGAACCAGAAGTGTCCAGCATAAAAGTTATCAAATACATTGGCGGAGATGTAAACCAGGCAATAGAAATCTCAAAAAATGAAACAAACGGCTGGACATATGCTGGATTTATCAATGACTATGCCATAGATTATCCATTTCCTAGCACAAAAATTTCAGCTTTCGCTATTGAACTACACGGATCAGCAAGACTATTTGGCGAAGACACTGCAAAAGTAGAATCTAAACCAAAAGGCGCTAGAGACAGCGGAACACCATAACCCAGATTTTTCATTTGACACACCAGACATCAATTGTGCTAGTACACTGACAACTTAATTTTTTCCTGTTTTAAAAATAATTTACAGAACCGGCCTTTGGGGAGCAAATTGACTACAATGCCGCGATTCTTCGGCCAGGATGGCCAAGGGGCCCCAAGAGAGCCAGGATGGCGCCCGGTTATGGAAATTATTTTTAAAACAGGAAAAAATTATGCTGCCAAGGCACTAAGATCTCGTCTGGTGTGTCAAATGAAAAATCTGGGTTAACCCCTACTCCGCAACTGCGCCACCTTCAGTGCGTAAATCTGAAATTCCCCACACTCTACCATTTGGAAACCTTTCGAGTGCATGGATGATACCAGAAGTGTCAATTTCCTTAATTGTATAGCCTAATTTGGTTAAGTTTGTTTTTACTTCGGATGAAAAGCCATTGGCTTCTAAGGACAACACTGGAGGTTTCCACTGATAATGAAACCTGGGCACTAATACTGCATCAGATAATGATATTTTAAAGACCAGTCTGTTAAATAAAGCCAAAAACACTGAAGTTGTAATCTTAGGACCACCCTGCGCCCCAATCACTATCCTGGGTTGTCCTTGCATATCCCTAATAATAGTTGGCGACATCGAGCTGAGTGGCCTTTTTTTAGAAGCAATTGCGTTCGCTTCTTGCCCAACAAGTCCATATAAATTAGGAACACCAGGCTCAATACTAAAATCATCCATTTCATTATTCATCACAACACCTGTACCAGGCGGTACAAAACCAGAACCAAAATAATCGTTCACAGTTGTAGTAATAGCCACAGCATTACCAAAACGATCCATAACCGAAAAATGTGTAGTATTTTGACCTTCACTAAAACGCCCCTCTGTTTTGGGAAAATTTACTTGATCTGGTTTAAAACTTTTCCATCTTTCATCTAAATATCGGTCATTTAACAATTTCTCAAGTGGAACTTGAGTAAAATCTGGATCGCCAAAATAAAATGCTCGATCTGCAAACACCAGACCCATTGCATGCGAGAGCGCGTGTAACGTCTGTGAAGCACCATAACCAAATTGAAAAGCCTCGTGTTTGTTAGCTAATAACGAGTAATAAAAAAGCTGCAATATACCAGCACCACCTGCTGAAGGAGGTGGCATTGTCACTACTTCGAATTTGTCAAAATTTTTCAGTACAGAAAAATTTGACGACCGACTAAAATCAAACACACCGCTTATAGGTTTTCTAAATTTTACTTCATATTGCTTTAGATCCTCTTCTGAAATCACACCTCCTGCTTGTTGAAATTTTAAAGCTATGGTTTTTGCAACCCAGCCCTCATAAAAACCCTTGTGTCCTTTTAATGAAATTTCTTTTAGAGTTTTTGCTAAATCAATTTGTTTAATTACTGTTCCAACAGGACAAGGCTTGATTTTCTTAGTCTGATCTAGGCAGCCAAAAATTTTTTTTGCTTCATCATTGAAAGCTTCCCAGCGCTCATAAAGAGCATACTCAGTTTGACCAGAAAGAGGAAACCCCGACTGAGCAATGGCAATTGGAGTCTGTAGTATTTTCTGTCTAGGCAAAGTTCCAAATTTTTCTAAAGCCGCCAAAAGCCCAGCTACTACGCCCGGCGTACCAGACGCAAGTGGACCATCTTGTGACAAATCAGTTCTTGCTTTTTTATCTCTAATATAAAAATCTCTTTGTGCCACTAACGGCGCTTGTTCTCGATAGTCAATAATATGACAATCTGGTTTAAATGTTTTTTTGCTTGGGCAATAAAGTAAAAAGCCACCGCCACCTAAGGCTGCATAATGCGGCCTACTTACTGCTAAATAGAAGGCAGTAGCCACAGCAGCGTCAATGGCATTACCACCTTGACGCAAAATCTCAACACCCCATTTTGAAGCATTCTCGTCATCAGATACGACCATGCCTTTTGTGCCAACTACCGGACAATATCGTCCTAAGCCACTTTGTTCTGGCTCACCTGTAAAGTCTTTTAGAACAGAATTGATCTCAGTAGACCTTTTTTCAGCACAAGCAAATAGAACAAAACAAGTTACTAGTATTATTTTTTTTATCATAAGACGCCAGATATCACACCGCACTATGACGCGTCGAGTTGTTTAATTTTAGCCTCAATTGTCACAATTTCATTACTTCTGCTCGTACTTACTTACAGAAGGAGAACAAGACAATGAAAAAAACAAAACTTATTTTATCAGGAACTGGGATCTTACTAGCACTAACTTCCTTTGCATTTGCTGGCTCAATGTACAAAGAGGCATTAAGACAGACAAGTGAAGCAAAAGAAGTAGAGCACAAAACGCAAGATGGAAACAAGCAGGAAATGTTTCAGCAAGAAGAACTAAAGCAAGCGGATAAAGATGTAAAGGCAGAAAAAATATTAAGGACATTTCCACAAAGATCATCTAAGGCTGGGTATTGAAAAACTACCAAAATTATACCGTTGGCATATAATGGAAGCGCCAACGGTATAATTCTTTTTACTTTTAAAAGCCCATATTTAGTTGTACATAAGATATCAAATATGGCTGGTGCTTTTACAGATCAAAACAAATCATTTTACACAAGTTTAAAGTTACAAGATCCGTCTATATATGAGGCAATCGTTAAAGAGCACAAGCGAGAAGAAGAGGGCTTGGAACTCATCGCATCAGAAAACTATGTTAGCCAGGCGGTTTTAGATGCCCAAGGCTCCATACTCACCAACAAGTATGCCGAGGGATACCCTAAAAAAAGATATTATGGTGGATGTGAATTTGTCGACGAAGCTGAAAGCCTAGCCATCGAAAGAGTATGCAAGCTTTTTCAAGTCGAAGCAGCCAACGTACAACCCCACTCCGGCTCACAAGCAAACATGGCGGCTTTCCTGGCTCTTATGAAGCCTGGCGAAACACTTTGTGGCATGAGTCTGGCCCACGGTGGCCACCTCACACACGGAAGCCCAGCTAATTTCAGTGGAAAGCTTTTTAAAGTTCTTAGCTACGGAGTACACCCGGAAACCCATAGACTTGACTACGACTTAGTGCGAGCTCTCGCCATTAAAGAAAAACCCAAAGTAATTGTGGCAGGTGCCAGTGCGTATCCCCGCATAATTGATTTCGAAAGTCTTGGTCAAATTGCTAAGGAAACCGGAGCCCATTTCGTTGTAGACATCGCCCATATCGCAGGGCTTGTGGCTACTGGTCTTCACCCCTCCCCTATTTCACATGCGACATATACAACATCTACAACACATAAAACCCTAAGAGGCCCAAGAGGAGGAATTGTCTTAGGAAAGCCAGAATACATAAAACAACTTAATTCTTGGATTTTTCCTGGTATCCAGGGAGGCCCACTAATGCATGTTATTGCAGCCAAAGCTGTGGCTTTTGGTGAAGCACTGAAACCTGAATTTAAACAATACCAAAACCAAATTTTAAAAAACTCCAAAACTCTAGCTGAAATTTTAATATCTCATGGAGTATGTCTTGTCACCGGAGGAACAGATAATCATCTAATGCTTGTTGATCTCACACAAACCGGAGATGGCGAAATCACAGGCAAAGATGCCGAAAACTGGCTGGATCAGGCCGGCATAACAGTAAATAAAAACACTGTCCCTAACGAAAAGCGCAGTCCTTTCATAGCTAGCGGCATTCGTATTGGAGTACCGGCAATCACAACGCGCGGCATGAAGGAAAATGAAATGAAATTTATTGGGCAATGGATTAGTGAAATTTTACACAACAAAGGTAAAACAGAAATTATTACAAAAATAAGAAATCAAGTTATAGAACTCTGTAAAAATTTTCCTATTTATGGGTTAAAAACATGAAATGTCCTTTCTGTGCAATACTAGACACGAAAGTAATTGACTCAAGACTAAATCAAACTGGCGAGATTACCCGTCGTCGCAGGGAATGTCTGCGCTGTGAGGGTCGTTTTACAACTTATGAACGAGTCGAAGAAATAATGCCAATGATTATCAAAAAGGACGGCAGGCGAGAGCCTTGGCTCAGAGAAAAAATCATAGGTGGAATCAAAAAGGCCTGTCAAAAACGAAACGTACCAACTAACAAGATAGAAGACATTGTAAATGAGATCGAAAAGCAAATTCAAACTTTTGGTCTAAAAGAAATACCAGCCAAAACTGTTGGGCACTATGTAATGCTTGAGTTGCACAAACTAGACAAGGTGGCATATGTACGTTTTTCTTCGGTGTATCGTGCATTTAAGGATGTGGATGATTTTGTGGCTGAACTAAAAGTTCCGCTTAGCGGTAAGGAAGAAGATTTCAATTTACCGCTTTTTCAAACAAAACAAGAAGAGGAAAAACACTCTTGAGTAAAAGACACTTAGCAAGAGAAATTGCTTTACAAATTCTTTATGGTTATGACCGACAAGGGATCACTGAGATCAAAGATCCCAAAGAGTTAGATGAGCATTTTCAATATTTTAGGGTTCCTCCAGATATACAACCATTTTCATCACAACTAGTTACAGGAACATTGCAAAATATAGTGCAAATTGATCAAATACTGGATCGAAATCTCAAGAAGTGGAAAATACAAAGACTCTCACCTGTTGATCGTTGTATTTTAAGAATGGCTGTGTACGAAATGAAATATATGCCAGAAATTGACGTTGGCATCACCATTAATGAAGCAGTGGAGCTTGCAAAACAATTTGGCACTGAAGAATCATACGGGTTTGTAAATGGAATCCTAGACGAAGCAACTAGAGATAAGGTGAATTAAAAATTTAGGAACTTTGCTCTGTCCTTTCCGCACACAATGTTCATATAACTCTATGTGCTGAAAATAAGAAAAAAATTTGTTGTTTCCGCACACAGAGTTGATATACTGTATTCATAATGTTAAAAAAGTACTAATCAGTCTCTATGGACCAGATGATTCACTAAAAGCGACTGAATATTTTCACCAATACATAACGTTAGATCATCTGCTATAGTCATTGATATATTGACAAAATAGATATTAGTTTACAGTAACCGTTCTGTAACAGTAACTGTCCTGTCTACAGTGACTGTAACCGTAACGTAGAACAGATTTCTGTTTTTTTAACACTTTGCGTTCTTATTTCTTCAACAAAAGTTACGGGGACCGAAAATAGTGTAAAACTTTAGACCTACAAGTCAAGCTTTGCGACTTGAACTAAAAAGTCTACTTTCTGACGAAGTACCATTGGTAAAACTAAAGGCAGCTTCCAAGCTGATTCAAATGGACGCAAACAATAATGACAATTACAATAATGACGCGATTGTTTTACTCTTGAGGTATTTGCAGGATTCAGATCAGAAGAAATGTCCCTATTCACTTAGCTCTTTTGCTAAACCGTACAAAAAACACTACTCCAGAAGAAAAGTTAAAGTTAAAAAAAAATCTTTTAACATCGATCCAAATATGGGTCAAACACATGCATAGATTGGCTACAGAAATCGCTCGTGGAGGCGTACATGATTTTGATAGCTTTGATGATTTAGCGCCTTATTACTTTTATCCGTCTGTTACTTATGTTACGGCTGGACTAGGAATGCTTTTGTCAAATGGTGATAATTCAGAAGGTATAGATCCAAATCAATTAAAAGATTTGAAAAAGCAGATTTCAATACTACTGCTGAATTTATTTCAGGAAAAAAATTTGGCCTTTTTACCAATGGGCGGAGAAAATTACAACGCGACTTCATATTTTTCTTCACTTGGATATTCAAATCCCTTTGCTGGTTTAGCACTTTTGCCTCTCATCGAAAAAGGCTGTATATTTGATATCCCTCCAAAATCCACGCTTGGTATTCTAAATATTAATGATTCTAGACTGAAGTGATACAACGAGTTAGTAATCAGACCCAGAAAGTTTTAACTCATCTTGTATAAGAAATATTCTAGATAAAAGCATGGCCCAGAGAAAAGCATCTGGATTAGTTTGCAGAGCTTGGTTGTCAGATTCTTGAAATTGATCTTTCATTTCTTGTTCAACCAACGAGTAAAGCACTGTTAGTGATTTTGAAATTTGTGCACCCAACTCAGACACTGGTGGGCTATCTTTGCATAGAGTAGAGTTTGTAATTTGCATCTCCCCTGCACGAACTTCGCTATCTAACTCTAAATATCTCTTTTGATTCTTTAACAAACCTTCTTCTAAGATCTCTTTTATAGACTTGCACCGGTAATACTGTGAAAATATTTTGCAGTTCTTTATATTTATTTCATCTACACGATCGCAACCCGGAGTAACTTCTCTTTCTTTTAACATTTGATCCAATAAGTTTAATTGAAAAGGTTCTATAGGAGCAGCATTTCTTTTTTCAAAAATCAGGTGTTCAGATACATATACTGCAGCATGATATTCGAGCCCGTCTGGATCAGTAGGTTTAATCATAATCAGATCACCCGGATGAGGCTTTTCTGAAGAAAGCACTTTTCGACAAAGTGGGCTATTCAAATAAAACTCGATTTCTCCCAAATCACTGTACCTGAATGCGGATGTAAATCCGCTCATAACAAGTGCAGTGTTAAAACAATTTGACGATCCACGGACTACTCCACTTCCATGGTGTTTGGCAACAAAATCTGGAACCAAATTATTTAGTATAATAAAAT
>JACRAO010000234.1 GCA_016213345.1 Bdellovibrio sp.
CTTAGGTGTTTTTTGGCCGCTCTTTGCACTGGGTGGGTTACTTGGTGTTGGTGTAGATCATTTTTTCTCTCCCGTGGGTTCTGAAAGTTCTGGTTTATTTTTAATGGCCGGAGGAGTGGGGGTTCTGTCTTCGGTTTTGGGTATTCCTTTGTCTAGTGCAGTTTTAACTTTTGAGTTCAGTCAAAGAATACAAGTCTTTATTCCTTGTCTGATGGTTGGGCTTTTGGCTAGACAAATTCGTATTTGGTTGCTTACATCGCCCCTGATTAACAAAGATTTAGAAGCAAAGGGATTATCTTTGGTGTCTGGAAGATCTTTTTCTATTTTAGATTCGATTTCAGTGCAAGACGCTATGGTAACTGATTTTGAGATTGTCCATGAAAAAGAATCTATTAGTGAACTTTATGTAAAGATACTGAAAACAAAATATCCTTTTTTGCCAGTAGTGAGTGATCGCGGTAAATATATTGGGATTTTAACCGTAGATATGATCGAGGAAAGTTGGCAAAATCAGGATGACAATAATCAAAAAGATGAACATGTCCCTCTTAATAAGCTTTTAGAGGCAAAGGATTTGCTTTATCGTTCGGGCTTTTTGGCAGGTTCTTTGCCTGGTTCTATGGCAAGGACATTGAGATCGACAGATAAACTTTCTGCAACTACTAGTTTATTTGATGATATTCCATGTGCACCAGTACTAAATGAAGATGATAAAATAGTAGGCCTCCTTTTTGTTTACAATGTGCGTTTTGCGTATGAGCGTGAAGAAGTTCGTCGTTCATTAAAAACCCTCGCCTGAATGACAAAATTATAGTACCAACCAAGTACAATGACGTTTTTAGATACACTCAATCCTCCACAAAAAGAAGCAGTGTTGCATACTGAAGGGCCTCTAATGATTTTAGCAGGAGCTGGATCTGGAAAAACCAGAATGCTCACTGCACGCATTGCTTATTTAATTGAAAAACACTTAGCCGAGCCATGGCAAATTTTAGCTGTTACTTTTACAAACAAAGCTGCAGAGGAAATGAAAGAACGGGTGCGTGCGCTTATTAACGCGACTTCGTTTGTAGGGTTTCCAGAGATTGGTACTTTTCATGCTATTTGTTTAAGAATTTTAAGAAAAGAACTGCAGTACACTCCATTTGAAAAAGGATTTGTTATTTATGATGATAGTGATCAACTCAGCTTGATAAAGTCTATCCAAAAAAAATTTGATTTAGATCAAAGCCAGTTTGCACCTAAAGCACTGCAGACGTGTATCAATCGATTTAAGTGTGACGCGTTAGAGCCAGATGATCTGGCGTGTCGTGGTATAGATAGCAGAATAGTTGAGTTTTACAGGGTTTATCAAAAAGAACTTTTTAAAAATCAAGCTCTGGATTTTGGTGAAATTCTTTGTTTAATGGTTCGTGTTCTTAGGGATCACAAAGAAGTGCGAACAAAGTATCAAAAATTCTTTTCTTATCTGCATGTTGATGAATTTCAAGATACCAATCGTGTTCAATATTTGCTTTTGTCTTTATTGACAGCCAGAGCTCATGGTGGAAATGAAAATCTTTGTATAGTAGGTGATGAAGATCAATCAATATACAAGTGGCGTGGAGCTGATATCAGAAATATTTTGGATTTTAAAAAAGATTTTCCAAAAACAAAAATGATTAAACTCGAACAAAATTATCGATCCACTCAAACTATTGTTTCGGCGGCAAGTTATCTTATTCAGCATAACTTAGAACGAAACAAGAAAATTTTATGGACAGAAAATACACAAGGAATGCCTATTTTGAGGATTCAATTTCCAGATGAACGAGCAGAAGCAAACATGGTTGTTTCTGAGATAAGGCGTCTTTGTCAGAATGAAGGATATGCTTATTCGGATTTTGCGATTTTTTATAGAACACATGCACAAAGTAGACAGTTTGAGGACGTATTTCGCAGAGAAAAAATTTCACACAAACTTATTGGTGGCCTTCGTTTTTATGATCGAAAAGAAATAAAAGATATTTTGGCTTATTTTAAAGTTATTTTGAATCCTTTAGATTCTGTTAGCTTACGACGCATTATCAATGTTCCGGGTCGTGGAATAGGTAAAACGACTATTGAAAAATGTGAGTCTTTAGCAAAAGAAAAATCTCTTTGGGAGGTTTTTAAAAATTCAAGTGAGTTAGGTAATTCTGTAGTTAAGAAACTTAGTGGATTTGTGTCACTAATTCAGAAATTTCAATCGGAGCAACCTTGTATTACGTTGGTGGATCTTTATTCGATGATATTAGAAGATACTGGATATATTAGAGAGCTAAAACAAGAAGGTACAATCGAAGCCATGTCTCGAATTGAAAACTTAGAAGAATTAAGTACTGTTTTGCAAGAGTTTGAGGAAGATATGTCGTCTGATGTAGAAAAAAAGGGACTTTTACCGCTTTTTTTAGAACAGGCTCTGCTCATTCCAGAAGACGAAAGTCAAAATGGCTTTTCTCAAGACGTAGGGTTTGTAAGCTTGATGACACTACATTCGTCTAAGGGGTTAGAATTTCCTGTAGTGTTTATGGTAGGGATGGAAGAGGGGCTTTTTCCGTCAATTAAGATTTGGGAGGAGACGAGTGAAGAAATTGAAGAAGAACGCAGGCTTTGTTATGTGGGTATGACGCGAGCTCGCGAAAGACTTTATCTTTTGCATGCAGCAATGCGAAGAATTTGGGGTGAAATTTTAGTTCAGAAACCGGCTAGGTTTTTTCTAGAGATTCCTGAAGAGTTTGTTGAGTATAGAGATTTTTCATACGGCCTAAGACCGCAGCCTTTTAGAGTAAAAGGAGCGTTCCGTTACAAATAAGCATTTTTGGAAATTTCACAGATTACCGCCCCTTTTTGAAGTCCCCCAAAATGAGTTTCATTTTGGCTTTTTTTATCCCAGTTGCGCTAAGTCCTTTTAGCACGCCCTTAACTAAGAGGGTTATAAGTATTTACATGCATTTGTGTCAATATATTTTTATTAAAATATATAATAATATCAAATAGTTAATATCAAACATTGAAATATTTCGCAGGCTATAAAATTATTATCTTAGCATGATAATTTTATACCCCCCTGTAGACCCACATATTATTTCTGAGTCAATGTGAGCCTCAAATTTTAAAACAAAATATCCGATAAGTAGAGCATGTTTGGAGTTAGCAGTATAGAATTTAGAGATTTTTGGATTATAAATATTTATTTTCTAATATTACACTTAATGGGACGACAACACGCCACGTGAGTCGCGCAACTACCACTAGTCCTCCTGAAATTACCGATACTTTTATCATTGTACCAATATGGAATAATTTGTCATTTCCTTATACTTTGATCCTGCGCCATACCGACCCCAATAGTTCAGGGGCTTATCAGCATAATCCCTATACTGTGACCATTACCCCAGAAGCATTAAGCATAATTCAGGGATTATAGAATATCTGTTGCATTTTAGTCCATTATCCGTGATATTGCTAATACAATGTTTACGGTAAACGAAGATTTGACTCGCAAAATTGCACACCTTGCCAGGCTTCATCTCACCGAAGACGAAGTGAAAACGTTTACTTCCCAGTTACGTGAGATCATAAATTACATAGAACTCTTAGAAGAAGTAAATGTAAGTGGCGTAAAACCCCTTACTCACCCATTTGAGTTAGAAACTCCAATGAGAGAAGATAAAATATCTCATTATCCAAAAACCAATGAAGGCAAATCAAAAATTTTAGATTCAGCTCCTGAAATTCTTTATGATAGCTTTAAAGTCCCTTCTATTATCTCTGGTGAATAATATGGTGGATTTATATAATAACATTAAACAAATTCATGAAGCCTATAACAAAAAACTTATTTCCCCCATTGAGCTCACAAAAGATTATTTTCAGAAAATAAAAGCTTCAAAACACAACGCATACTTAACCCTGTGCGAAGAACGAGCCATGCAGCAAGCAAAAAAAGCAGATCAAATCCTGGTTCAAACAGGTCAAGTCCCGCACGATAGATTTCCTTTGTTGGGTATCCCGATTGGTATAAAAGACGTGCTCACAATCGAAGGTGTCAGAACTACTTGCGCGTCTCGAATGTTAGAGCATTATATCCCACCCTATACTGCTACCTCAGTGTTAAGACTAGAAGCCGCAGGAGCTATTGTATTAGGTAAACTTAATATGGATGAGTTTGCCATGGGTAGTTCGAACGAAAATTCGGCATTCGGTCCAGTATTGCACCCCACTCATCACGATAGAGTTCCTGGTGGTTCTAGCGGTGGATCTGCTACTGCAGTTAAGGCTAATCTTTGTATAGCTGCTTTGGGCACCGATACGGGAGGCTCTGTCAGACTACCTGCCAGTTATTGCGGTATTGTCGGGATGAAACCCACTTATGGAACAATCAGTCGTTTTGGACTTGTAGCTTTTGCTTCGTCTTTGGATCAAGTAGGCCCGCTAGCCAACACCGTAGAGGACGTCGCAAAACTTTTAGATGTAATGGCTGGGCATGATCCCAGTGATTCGACTTCATTGCGTACGCAAAAGATAAATTATACAGACCTTATACAAACAAAATATGATTTAAAAAACTTAAAAATTGGAGTTCCTAACGAATATTTTATGGGAGGACTGCAGCCTGGAGTAGACAGCTCTGTTCACAGTGCACTCAAATGGTGTGAAACCCAGGGAGCCAAACTTATTTCTGTTAATTTGCCGCATACAAAGTATGCAGTTGCAGTTTATTATATCATTGCAGTGAGTGAGGCTTCGAGCAATTTGGCGCGATATGATTCTGTAAGATTTGGAGTACGCTATCCTGATAAAGCAGAACAGGACTTGGTTGAGTTTTATAAAAAAGCCCGTTCACTCTTTGGCGCCGAAGTAAAAAGAAGAATTATTTTAGGAACCTTTAGTTTATCAAGCGGCTACTATGACGCTTATTATAAGCGCGCCTGCCAGGTCCGAAGACTAATCCAACAAGACTTTGACAAAGCCTTCAAGGAGGTAGACGTAATACTGTCTCCAGTCTCGCCAACTACGGCTTTTAAAATTGGAGAAAAAACTTCGGATCCATTGCAAATGTATCTGATGGATATTTTTACTATTCCTGTAAATTTAGCAGGACTCCCGGCATTAAGTGTGCCCTGTGGAAAAGATAACGAAGGCTTGCCCATTGGGCTTCATATGATCGGACCGGCTTTTGGTGATGGCAAACTTCTTGCCATTGCCAATGCATTTGAAAAAGGATTTAGAATTAATCATGGCTAATGTTTATGAAGCTGTAATAGGCTTAGAAGTTCATGCCCAGCTTTCAACGGAAACTAAGATTTTTTGTTCCTGCCAGGCGCGTGTAGAATCTGGAAAAACAGAAATCCCAGTCAATAGTAATACTTGTCCGATTTGCGCCGGGCACCCTGGAGTGCTCCCGGTATTAAATAAAAAAGTAGTGGAATACGCCATTAAGGCCGGACTTGCTACAGGTTGTGAAATTCGTTTAGTAAATATTTTTGCCAGGAAAAATTATTTTTACCCAGACCTTCCTAAGGGGTATCAAATTAGTCAGTATGAAAATCCGATATGTGAAAATGGTTTTTTAGAAATCACCACAAAAGATTTTATCAAGAAAAAAATTAATATTCAAAGAATTCATATGGAAGAAGATGCCGGCAAAAATGTTCATTTGGCCGAGTTTTCTCTTGTAAACCTAAATCGTGCCGGTGTTCCTCTGATTGAAATTGTAAGTGGTCCTGATATGCGCTCAGCAGAAGAAGCCGGTGCTTATTTGCGTGCATTGCATGCGATTTTAACTTACTTGGATATTTGTGATGGCAATATGCAAGAAGGAAATTTTCGTTGTGATGCCAATATTAGTATTAGACCACAGGGGGCAAAAGAATTTGGAACAAGAACTGAAATTAAAAATGTCAATTCTTTCAGGTTTGTAGAAAAAGCGCTTGAATACGAAATTAAAAGACAAACCGATGTGGTTCAGTCTGGTCAAAAAGTCATACTAGAAACTAGGACTTATGACTCTGATCAAGGTATAACTTTGCCTTTGCGTTCTAAAGAAGAAGCACATGATTATCGTTATTTTCCGGAGCCTGATTTGATACCACTTCAGCTCAGCCAAAAGTTGGTCGAAGAAATAAAAGACACTTTACCAGAATTACCTTCACAAAAAAAAGAACGTTTTATCAGAGATCTTGGTTTGTCTTCTTATGACGCTTCTGTTTTGACGTCTTCAAAGAATTTGGCATTATTTTTTGAAAAAGCAGTGCAAAAACTTGTTTTAAAAGGCTGGAATATTTTAGAAGCGTCAAAACCCGTGGCTAATTTTTTAACAGGTGAAGTTGCAAGGCTTTTAAATGACGAAAATATAGAAATTAATCAGAGTAAATTGCAAATAGATCACACTGTTGATGTTGTAACGGCCGCAAAAGATGGCTTGCTTTCTAGTACTGGAGCAAAACAAGTAATTGCTATGGCGTGGAAAAACGGGGATAGTGTTAATGCAATTATTGAACGTGAGGGATTAAGGCAAGTTAGTGATAATAATGTTTTAGAACAAATTGTCGAAAAAATAGTTGCTAATTATCCATTACAGGTGACACAATACCTGTCAGGTAAAGAAAAAATATTAGGCTTTTTAGTGGGTCAAGCCATGAAAGAAAGTGCTGGTAAAGCAAATCCAGTAGTGATTCAGGATTTATTTAAGAAAAAATTCAAAGGGGATCATAATGCGTCTTCTTAAGAGGCTGTTTTTAGGTTTTTGTGCCTTTTGTATGGTAATTTTGATTGCAATCATTGCTGTTCCTTTTTTTGTAAATGTTGATCAATATAGAGCTCAGATTACGCAAACGGTCAATGAACGCATTAATGGCAAGCTTGAACTAGGAAAACTTTCATTGTCGCTTTGGGGACAAATTAAAGTAGAGGTTGGCGGACTCAAACTTTTTGATACAAAAGAAAATCAAATAGTTTCTGTCAAAGATGCTTGGTTTCATTTTCCTTTTTTGTCTATTTTATCTGGAGCTCCTACTTTGAACTTCAAAATGATAAAACCAGAATTATCGGTTTTAAAAGACAAAAATGGAAGTCTTAATGTTTTAACTCTGATGAAACAGCCCATTGCTGTGGACACACCAAAAACACCACAAGAAGGCCAGAAAATAACACCACAGAAATTTGAATTTCCAGGTATCGTATCAAAAGCGGTGTTTGGAGTAGAAATTTTACAAGCGTTATTGGTTTATAGGGATGTGACTTTAAGTAAAGAGCCTCAAAGTGTAAAAAATTTGAATTTAAGATTAAAAAATATATCTTTAGAGCAAGCTACAGAGTTAGAAATTTGGGGTGATATAGATGGCTCGAAACTTAAAGATACTTTAAGCATTAGAGGACCTTTTAGAATTAGCGGCAACGCTAGGCCAGAACTTGTACAAAAAAGATTTGATAAAATTACGATCGATTTATTGGGTAATTTTGATGACATCGAAGTTCTTGTGCCTGATCTATTTGAAAAGAAAAAAGGTGTCAAAGCACAGTTTAAGGCTCAAATGCAATCCAGTTTTGAAAAAGCTTCTGTTACAGCAGTTGCTACATTTTTTAATGCAGAATTTAAGGTGCAGGGATCTGTAGCAAATTTCAATCAGCCACAGGTTGAGTTTTCAATCAAATCTAACGAAATTGCTTTGAATCCATGGAATAGTTTAGTCTATTCATTGAAAAGTTATGACCTAGGTGGTGTGGCATCGTTAGAGGCTGGGATTAATGGGTCTGCCCAGCAACTTGGATATAAGGCACAGGTGCAGTTTAAAAACGTTACAGCCAAGGCTCCACATTTAAAAGCACAACCTCAAATTGACGGAGCTGTAAAAGTATCTACAAATCAAATCGAAAGTTTTTGGGTGACATTAAAAGCGCCAGGAAATGATTTGAAAGTACAAGGCAGATTGGTTTCTTTCGAAAAACCAAGTATAGAAGTTTCTGTGGTGTCTGCAGGCATAGATTTGGACCAGCTCATTGATTTTCCTAGACCTTCTAAATTGGCTAAATCGGCTACATCGGCAGATTATGACACGATGTTAAAGCCAATGCGCGAAAATCAGTTTCTCAAGACGATGGCAGTTTTAGTTAATGTTAATTTTAAAACCATAAAGGCTTATGATGTAAAAATAGAAAATCTTACAACTAAATTTGTTTTGAGAGATCTGGTTTCAAATTTAGAAAATCTTTCTATGGATATTTGGAGTGGTCATGTCAAGGCGGGGATGGTGGTTGACTTAAAACCTAATGAGCCTACCTATCAAGCCACCATGGATGTAAGTGGATTGGATCTAAAGCAGGCTGTGAGTTCACAATTACAGATGTTTAAACAAACTATTTATGGGAAGGCGTTTTTTAAGATGAATGCTAGCGGTACAAGTTTCAATCCTGATCCGGCCATTAAAAATCTAAACGCCAAGGGTTTTATGAAAGTTGAAAAACCAACTTTTACTACTATTGATATAGGCAAAATTGCAGGTGAGGCGTTAAATAGCACGGTAACAAAGCTAGGGGATAAGATTTCGTCATTGAAAGGAAAAAATGTTAATTTAGAAAAAGCTAAAGCAGCATCTAGATATGACTTAATAAGTTCTGATTTTACAATAGCTGGAGGGAAGTTTAGGGCACCTAACTTTGTGGCAAAGGCAGAACCCAATCAAGGTATTGACTTTAGAGGAGACACAACGGTGGGTATCAAAGATTACTCGCTTAAAGCCTCTTGGGAAGTGATTGACACCTACAATATCACACATGCCAGAGATTTATCTGCTGAGCAATCTGGTGTGAAGGTGGAGCATTTGTTAGCAGAAGGCAATGGCCCTGTGCATTTTCCAATCACAGCGGGTTGCACGTTATTGTCGCCTTGTTATACATATACCGAAGTACCTGAATTTTTAGGGAAAATCGCATTAGCTAATGTTTCTCATGCAGTTGCGGAAAAAGCTCAAGAAAAAGTGCTAGACATAACAAAACAAGCTACACCTGCAGCACAAGATAAGGTAAAAGGGTTAACAAAGAAATTTTTTGGTAAATAATAATGGAGGTCGAATATGAAACGCGTTAACTATCTTGATTTAGCAGTAGTGGCTCTTATGGTTGGGAGTATGTTTTTGGGTTGTTCTAATGAAAAAATAAAGAACAAATCAAAAGAGTCAGCAGCTCGTTATTGGCAGGACAAGGCATTTCCGGGCAAGGCGTATGATGTTCAGGTGGTAGAAGCAGAAAAAACAGATGACGGAATGTATAGAGTGAAGGGTATTGTTGATGGAGAAACGCGAGTGGGAATGTTTAATCCTGAAACAGAGACTTTTTCAGAAGGGTATTATTCATTGGCGCATGAGCGAAATCGGAAAATTGCAGAACTTGAACAAGAAGTAAAGTATTGGAAAGAAAAAGCAGAGAGTTTAGAAAAAGAAAATTATAAACTCAAAGTCCAACACAATATGGGAACTGGTACAAAGACAGAGGGTGATCCTGTTCAAAAAGCTAAAACCGAACAGCCAAGTGGAAATTAATTTATTTGATAAACATCTATTGCTTGCTTTTTGTTTCACTGTGTGAAACAAAAAGTATTAATTGGGGAGAGAGTATATGTTAAGAAATAAAATTATTTTTTCTATTTTAGCTTTATGTGCTTTGATGTTTAACACTTCGTGTAGTAAAAATACTACCACAGATAATACTACTCCAACTGAGCTTGACGGTACGTGGGTGAGTGGGTGTATAAGTGGCGGTTTCGGGATTTATTCAAAAAGAACTTTTGCAACAAGTGGGAATAGTTTTACAAATACAGAAATAACCTATTCGGACTCAAGTTGTTTAGATGCAAATAAAATGTCCAAATTTGTAGATACTGGTACTTTTGCTCTTGGAGATGTGGTTTCGATTTCAGATGTAATTGCAGCTACTAGTAGTACTAAAAAATTTGATTGGGTTGTTTCAAAATTAGTTATAACACCTTTACGCACAGATGTTGCAAGTGATTATAATACTGCAAGTGGTGGTGCAGGATATTGTAGCGTGACAACGTGGGTTAAAGATCAGGAAACAAATGTTACTGATAAATCATGTACAGATATCAAATCAAGTGGCACAACATTTTATGATATTTATAAGCTAGATACTTCTGCCACTCCAAATACTTTAACTTTTGGTAATCCATTAGCTGATCCAACTAAGGATCGCAGTACAGATGCTAAGCGTCCAAGCACGCTTTATACTGGTACTAATGTTTTTACAAAACAATAAAAATGTTAAAGGCTTCGATTGATTTAGGAACTAATACTTGTTTGCTTCTGATTGCTGAATGGGATGAGAATAAAAAAGAAGTTGCTAGTGTACTGGGTGATTTTGCTAATGTAGTTCGGTTGGGCGAAGGTGTAGACAAAACAAAAGAGTTTTCTAAACCCGCAATGGATCGCGCGTATGCATGCCTGAAGAAATACTGTAACGAGTTAGAAAAATTTCACTTAACCCCAGCTCAAACTATTTGTGTTGCAACAAGCCAAGCACGTGATGCCAAAAACAGTTTGAGTTTTTTTTCTGAAATTAAAAGCCATGTGGGATTTGATTTTCAGATTTTATCCGGTAGCGAAGAAGCTGGGTTTACTTTTACCGGAGCACTTTTGCCAGACATGAATGCAAAAGAAACTCTAGTGATAGATATTGGGGGCGGTAGTTCGGAGATCATGTCAGCTCACAGTGGGATGAGTTTGGATGTGGGTTCTGTTCGCTTTACAGAGCGGTTTTTGAAATCTGACCCAGTTACAGATAACGAATTTTGGAATTGCCAGAAAGCTATTGATGAAGTTATTGATCACAATATTATAAAACATTTACCTTGGCGTGAAAAAAACCCATCTTTGCAACTCTTGGCTGTTGCGGGTACTGCAACTACGCTGGCGCAGTTGCATTTAAATCTGAAACAATTTGACGCAAATCAAATAGACTCTTGTCTTTTAACTCGAGGTGATGTGCATCGAATGGTCGAAGAACTCAAGTGGCGAACTATCTCAGAAAGACTTAGTTTACCTGGTGTTGGCGAAGGTAGAGCAGATGTACTCCTTGCAGGCGCACTCATCTTGTGGAGAGTGATGGAAATTTTCAATTTCACCAATACACGAGTGAGTACACGCGGACTGAGATTTGGTGTGTTTGTATAGTCTTACTGTCTTTGTAGTGTAAACAAGCAGTTTTCTTCGTCAAGCTTTGTCAAAGTCACAAGTCTAAAACTTCGCTGTGCAATGTAAAAAACTTTGCGAATTGGTTCTTTGTCATAAAGAGGATTGAAAACATTCGAAGGATTATCAATTGTAAAATCAAACCCTTCAAAGTTACATGTAGCTTTGATTTGGCAAAGACCCTTATTCATACATGCATCCCACTTTTGAAAATTAGCACTTGAGCTATTGACAAATAACACCAGCGCTCCACAAATGCCTATTAAAGTAATTATTGGTTTCATTGTTTTCCCCCTAAGGACTAGTCATAAGTCCTAATTATTGTCCCCGTAGACCTTTGCTGAGTATATAGCTAATTTTTTAGGAAAGATCAAATTTATAAATTAAATACACAATACATGCACCACGCACTGCATTACACCAGTACGCTGACAGCTTAATTATTTTTAAAATAAAAAAAAATTAATATTCCAGTGCGCTATGCTAGTGCTTATTTTTCTTTCTCCTATCCATCACCAGTAAAAAAGCAGGTAGTGAAATGATGGCAGCAACTGCACATGTAATCTCTCCAATTACTGCTAGTAAACCAAAACTAAAGAAAGCCTGGTTTTCAGCCAATAACAACGAACTATAACCGATAACCGTGGTTAAACTGCAAAGACTAACAGCTCCACCAGTGTTTTTAATAACACTAATAATATTGCCACTTTTTTCCTGCTGGTATCTTTGAAAAATATTGACTCCATAGTCAACTCCAATA
>JACRAO010000231.1 GCA_016213345.1 Bdellovibrio sp.
AAAATATAAACTTATTTATTCACATGTCTAATGTTATTAACCATGTAAAAAGGCTATTCGGTTATTGATAAATGTAATAAGATATTAAGATGCGTTCTATAGAGATCTTACAATGGGTAGCTACTATTTGTTTAGTTTGTGCCGTGATGCATACATTTTTGGTAAAGCAATTGCAACACATTGCTAATAAATTTTCCCAGGGCTCGATTGCTGAAAATTTTTTTCATCTTTTAGGTGAAGTCGAAGTTGTTTTTGGTTTATGGGCATGCGTTTTTCTAGTTTGTTTTTCATTTATTGAAGGAAACTCGGCTGCTATTTCTTATTTAGAGTCTAGAAATTTTACAGAGCCAGTTTTTGTTTTTATCGTTATGGTGGTTTGTGCTACTAAGCCAGTTTTGTATTTGATAACACGTGTAATCGAAAAGATATCTATCATTATCCCTTTTAATCGAAGTATTACTTTCTATGGAGTAACGCTTATTTTAGGACCGCTGTTAGGAAGTTTTATTACAGAGCCTGCAGCAATGACTGTGACAGCGCTTATTTTGTTAGACAGATATTATCAGCAAATTTCTGTAAAATTAAAATATGCAACCTTAGGCCTTTTATTTGTAAATGTATCAATTGGTGGCACATTAACTCCTTATGCGGCTCCTCCTATTATCATGGTTGCTAATCAATGGAGTTGGGATTTAGGTTTTATGTTAAAAAATTTCGCTTGGAAGTCTGCTTTATCTATAGTCATAGCTACGGGTTTTGTTGCATTACGATTTAGAAAAGAACTTATGTTGTTGCCTCATAAAAAACTATTTGATGTAAACAATAAGTCCAGAATACCGTTTTGGGTGAGCCTAGTGCATGTTTTTTTTATGCTAGGCATTGTAGTGTTTTCGCGCCATATGAGTGTTTTTGGTCTTTTGTTTATGTTGTTTTTAGGATTTGCTACTGTTGCCCAAGAATATCAGCATGATTTAAAAATAAGAGAAGGCCTTTTGGTGGCTTTTTTTCTCTCTGGACTTGTTATTTTAGGGGGAATGCAGCGTTGGTGGCTTGAGTCTTTACTGAGTCAGCTAACTTCTGTTTTTTTATATTTGAGCGCAGTGGGACTGACGGCTGTTATGGATAACGCGGCGCTTACTTATTTAGGTTCGCAAGTGTCTGGTTTATCAGAGGCTACGAAATATTTATTAGTTGCTGGGAGTGTGGTTGGGGGAGGTCTTACTGTTATTGCAAATGCCCCCAATCCTGCTGGGCATGGAATTTTAAATTCTAGTTTTGGCTCCGAGGGTATTAGTCCCTGGGGGCTTTTTAAGGGGGCGTTAGTGCCTACTTTGATTGCGGTTATTATTTTTGGTATTTTTAGGTGACGGCCGGATTTGAACCGGCACAAGACGGTTTTGCAAACCGTTCCCTTAGCCATTTGGGTACGTCACCACTAATCATATGGGTAACAAGTTCTTATGGTTTTTGTCAATCTACATGAGATGCATTATAATAAACTGAGCTGGGGGCATGCTTTTTGGAAAAACTATTGTCTATTAATGAAAAACAAGTAGAAGAGCTCAGCAATCTGGTTGATCAGGTGCGTGGCCGGTTTAATAAAGCCGATGAAACTCAAGAGCGTGTGTTATATGAGTTAGAAAGGGCAATTTGGAAATTACAACTCACTCCTTTTATAATACTTGAAAAAAAAATCGAAGCTATTATTAATGAACTTGGCGCAAAACTTAGAAAACAAGTTCAATGTGAGTGCAGTGGTTTTCAATTTGAGGCACCAGAAGAGCTAAAAGAAAATCTTTCTAATATTATACTTCATTTAATAAGAAACTCAGTGAGTCATGGCTTTGAGTCTTCTTTTGATAGGCTTTCACGTGGTAAATTATCTGTTAGTAAAATTAAAATTACAGCTTCTTTTGATGGTGCTTTTTTAAAAATTATTGTTGCTGATGATGGCAGAGGTTTGGATTTGGACCTGATTGTCCAAAAAGCGGTTGAAAAAAACAAATTAACTCAAGCCCAAGCAAAGCAGCTTAGTTTTAAAGAAAAAGTAAATCTTATATTAAAAACCTCTGTATCAACTTCTAACACTATGAATGAAATTAGTGGTTCAGGTGTGGGAATTTCTGCAGTCAAGGCGCTAGTAGAAAGTTTAAATGGAGAAATTGAACTCATACAAATCCCTAATGAAGGTTTAAGAGTTGAAATGTTTTTCCCATTAAAGATGATAGGTTTGGATGCGACACCTGTTAATATTGGAGATGAAGTAATTTGGCTTCCTTCGCAAAGTTTTAGTGTATTAGAGACTCATGAAATAAAAAATAAAGTGGCTCTTCCTTTAGCTGAGGTATTGGGTTGGAAAGCTCAGAGTAAAGAGAAAAAACAAACAATGGGAGGCTCACAATTTATTTTGCTTAAGGAAAATATTGGAATTCCAGAAGTAATAGCAGTAGATCAGATTGGCGCAACGCGGTTTCAATTTTTCAGAAAGCTAGATCCCATTTGGCAGACGTTAGGTCCGCCCTGGCTCAGGTATTGGTTAAAAAAAACTAACAGACTTGTTTTGGCCTGTAGGCAAGATTGCAGTCAGGAAGTAAAATGTTCTTTTAAGCTCGGTTTACTTTTAGATGTTAGCACTGTGCAAAAGTTAGTAGATTAAACTTAAATGCCTTGGAGATTTTTCCCCCAAAGAACTTTCTGAAGCTGAAGTTGGAATCGCACAGGGAGTTTGTCTTTTAAGATTTGATTAGCAAGCCAAACTGGCTCGACTGCTGGAAAAGTTCCAGGCTGGTCTTTTTCTGCTGTAGCAGGAGAAAGTATAATTTCTCGAGTAAGGAAAGAGTGTTGTTGCAATATTTGTATTGCCCAAAAATAATCTGTTTGTGATGCAATAACAAATTTTATTTCGTCATTAGATTTTAAAAAAGGAATATTTTTTACAAATGCCCCCCGGCACATTCCGCTAGAAGGTGTCTTAATATCCATAATGATTTTTGTTTTTGGATTAACTTTTTCAAGCGATATTTCACCGTGTGTTTCAAGGCTGACTAAGTATTTTCCGTCAAGCAGCGTATTAATGAGTGTTGTGGTTTCTCTTTGCAATAATGGTTCTCCTCCGGTGATTAAAACATATGGAGTATTGTAGCTTTTAATTTTAGCTACAATTTCAGATATTCTCATTTTTTGTCCGTTTTTAAATGCATAAGAAGTATCACAGTATGTACAGCGCAAATTGCAACAGGTGAG
>JACRAO010000235.1 GCA_016213345.1 Bdellovibrio sp.
AACTCAAATCGAAAAATCACTGCCATTTGTTAGTTCTGACGCTCAGCAAGAATTACAAAAAACTCTCTCTTATCTACGAGATGTAAAACTCCCACATGCTTAACTGCAATTCCAGATACGCAAAACCGCAGTTTACATTTTTCCTCATATTATTGCTTTTCAAAAACGTCTTTGGACAAGACATACAAACAGAAGATAATTTTGTTAAAGAAATTGCAAAAGCAACAACGGCTATCGATAATAAGAACTACGAACAAGCAAGAAAAACGGCTCAAGGAATAAACAAAAGTATACTATTCTTAGATTATAGTTATTTTTTATTAGGAGAAATATCTTTTCAAGAAGCAACTAAATATTTAGCAAAAAAAACTTATCATCTTCAAAAAGCACTTTCTTACTTTCATCAAATGACATACGAAACTCCATTTTCGCCACTAACAAAAATTGCAAATAAAAAAATAGCACAAATTGAATTTTTAATTGCACAAGATTATTATGCAAAAAGATCATTTTTAACAGCTTATGTTTTTTTCGAAAAAGCGTTACAGCAATTATATCTTCAGGGTGACCAAAGCTTTACACTTCTAATTCCATTTTCTTTTTATCAGCAGTTTTTACAAACTTGTTCAAAAATAAATAATGAACATATACAATCACAGTGTCAAGCATGGTTAAGAAAAATTTTTACATTACTTCCTAAAAATTCGACAGAACATGAAATCTTATTAAAAAGTGAATTTGATTTTCTAAAAACAATAAAAAACCCACCTACTCCATCCAAGATAACTCAAAGCTATAAGGGCAAAGATCAGGATCTTGAAATGATGGGAAATATTTTTCAAAATTTCCTTAAAAACAACACCGAAGGCACGGTAAGTGAATTAGAAAAATTTTTGGGCGAATTTCCAAAATCATCTCAACGATTTAGGGCGAGATTTTGGCTAGGAAAAACACTTTTGCAACTCAAGCAAGAAGAAAGAGCTAAAATTATTTTTCACAACCTGGCAACCGAGTCTCCTCTTAGTTATTATGGCCTACTAGCTGCTTACGAATTAAAACAATTGCCAGGTAAATTTATTGTAACAACAATGCCCAAAACAGAGTCAACGCCAGAAATAAACACTTTATATTTACAACCATCTGAATCATTTTGGATAAAAAGAGCAAGACTTCTAATCAAAGGTGGCTTATTGGACTATGCTTATTTTGAACTATCACAAATAAAAGCAAGAGATGCGTTGTCAAATGCTTTTTTAATAGAATTAGCTAATTTATCAGCAGAAACAAATAATCATAAAGTATGTTTTCAGATTTTGTCAGAGCTTTTCAATCGCGGCGCTAAGGAATTAAATTCGACTTTTGGCCTAAGACTTATTTTTCCTTTTCCATATTTGGATGAAATAAAAAAATTAGCTTTAGCTGAACAAGTGGATCCCATCTTGGTTTTGAGTGTAATCAAGCAAGAATCCGCATTTAACGAAGACGCACTCTCCCCGTCTGGTGCGGCTGGATTAATGCAACTTATGCCTTTTACGGCCATCGACATGGAACCAAACATAAAGCAGTTTGATATTTTAAATACTGAAAAAAATATCAAATTAGGTATTGCATATCTAAAAAAATTAATAAAAAAATATAAAGGCAATTTTGTGCTGGCACTTGCCGCATACAATGCAGGTCCTGCTATGATTGATCGATTATTAAATCAAAACAAACAAGACCTGCTTTTATCATTTATTGAAACAATTCCTTATCGAGAAACTAGAGAGTATGTGACAGCTATTTTGAGAAATTATTATTGGTATTCACATTTACTCAAAGGAGAATATCTGAGTTTAAACAGTGAAGCGAAAATAAACGATATCTCCATCTTTTTTCTGCCTAACCATGGTCCATGATCAGAGTTCATGATCAGGGCACTTGTTCTACCTGTATATGCAGGCACTCCTATTGTTGCTTGTGTCCTAGCTGCCGTAACTACTTACAGCATACAATATGGCAATAATCAAGTCAACATCACTTCATAGACGCCTCTTACGTCTAAAATTAATTACTATTTATTTTTGCTAGCATACTTGTAAAAAATACCGTATAATTTATAGATATGTTTGCAAGAATGCTTAAACCCCCTGAACGGTCTTTTTTTCTCTTTGGCCCAAGAGCCACAGGAAAATCAACTTGGCTAAAAAATAATTTACAAAACAATTTTACTTTCGATTTGCTCAAAAATGAAATCTACTTTCAATTGCTACGGTCTCCTGTTTTTTTCCGGGAGCAAGTATTAGCTCAGGATAAAAAAAAATGGATTGTGATAGATGAAGTTCAGAGAATTCCTGGACTCCTCAACGAAGTGCATTCGCTTATAGAAGATGGGTATCGGTTTGCTTTGACTGGTTCTAGTGCTAGAAAAGTTAAAAGAGGACAGGCCAATCTTCTGGCTGGACGTGCTATTCTTTTGAACTTCTATCCCCTGATATATGATGAATATGGCAAAACTGTTGCTATTGATAAAATTTTGGCCCATGGAAGCCTCCCTCATGTTTTATCAAATCCGCAGGATCGAATTCAAATACTGGAAGCTTATACGGGAACTTATTTAAGAGAAGAAATTAAAGAAGAGGCTTTAACAAGAAATATTGAATCTTTTGGGAGATTTCTTGAGGTTGCAGCTTTGGCAAATGCTCAGGTCACTAATTTGTCAAATATTTCAAGAGATGCTTCAGTTTCGAGAGCAACAGTTTCAACTTATTTTGATATTTTGCAAGATACATTGATAGGCAGGATGTTGCCGGCCTGGCAACCCAAAGCTAAGATGAAGGAGGTTGCACATCCTAAATTTTATTTCTTTGATTGTGGTGTGCTTAGAGCCATTCAAGGCAGGCTTCGTGATCCAGTTGCTGATGGCGAAAGAGGGCACTTGTTAGAAACACTTTTAATACACGAAGTTGGAGCGTTTATTTCTTATTGTAATTTGGGAGGCAAACTTTCTTATTGGAGAATATCAGATGAGATTGAAGTTGATCTCATTTGGCAAAGAGGCAAAAGATTAGTCGCCCTAGAATGTAAATCTTCTTCGAAATGGAGACCAGAGTATAACAAGGGTTTTAAAAGTCTTATGGATAGCTCCATCAAGCCAGAAAAGTGCATTGGAGTTTATTTGGGTAAGGAGACTTTAAAAAAGGAATGGGGTATTATTTATCCATTTGATATTTTTTTAAGCAAATTGAAGGAAATTTTTTAAGTTTAAACAGCGAAGCGAAAATAAACGATATCTCCATCTTTAACAATGTAATCTCTGCCTTCTAGGCGCAAAAGACCGGCGTCTTTAATAGCTTGCTCTGATTTATATTTTATCAGATCCTCAAAATGATAAACTTCTGCTTTAACAAAACCCCTTTCAAAATCTGTATGGATCACACCCGCTGCTTGAGGTGCTTTGAGTCCTTTTTGTATCGTCCAGGCTCTTACCTCCTGAGGTCCTGCTGTAAAAAAAGTTTGTAACCCAAGTAAATAATACCCTTCACGAATTACACGATTAAGTCCGGGCTCACTCATTGTCATCTCTTTTAAAAACTCATTCTTTTCGCTATCTGGGAGTTCAGAGATTTCTGCTTCGATTTTTCCACAAATCAGCACTAGCGCACTACCCTCTATTTGGGCCAGGTTTAAAAGCTTTTGATAATTGGGATTTTGTGATGGCGTGTTCATTTCGCTTTCGTCAATGTTAGCAATGTACATCATTTTTTTTGCTGTTAATAAATGAAAATCATAAATCAAATTTAATTCTTCAGTGCTTAATCCTAATGAACGCACTGGCTTGCCTTCCTCTAATGCTTTTTTGACTCTTTCTAAAACATGAAAAATGGCAATAGATTTTTTATCACCACCAGCTTTTGCTACTTTTTGTAGTGTAGAAAATCTACGATTTACAGTGTCAAGATCTGCTAAAATAAGCTCAGTGTCTATCACAGAAATATCACGCGCAGGATCTACAGATCCATCTACATGAATAACATTGGGATCAGAAAAACACCTTACAACATGTGCAATGGCTTGAGTTTCACGAATATGGGCCAAAAATTGATTACCCAACCCCTCTCCCTGAGAAGCTCCCTTAACAAGACCCGCAATGTCTACAAAAACCATACTGGCTGGAGTCACTTTTTCGGGTGGAATGAGCCTTGCAATCTGGGCTAAACGCTGATCTGGAACCTGAACCACACCGGTATTTGGATCAATCGTACAAAACGGATAATTGGATGCTTCTGCTTTTGCAGAGGTAAGTGCATTGAAAATGGTTGATTTTCCGACATTAGGCAATCCTACAATTCCACATTGAAAACCCATAGTTTTTACTCACTTGCTTTATTATATTCAGTCATTGCCTTAGAAAAATTTTTCCCTAATGCAAGTTCAATAGCTTCACAGACTTTTGTTAAAGTCATAGACAAGGTTTTACACTCCTTGGCTGAAAACGTTTCTAGCACATATTTTTCTGGAGCAATAGAACGGCCCAAAATTCTAGGGTGCCCAATACCAATTCGTATTCTATAAAAATCTAGATGATCTTTACCTAAATGCTGAAATAAAGATTCTAAACCTTTGTGCCCACCCGTTCCACCTCCGGTTTTTAGCTTAAGTGAAAAAATAGGCAGATCTAAATCGTCATGAATTACGATTAGATCACTTGATGTGCAGTGGTAGTAATGAAAAAATTCGCCAATGCTTTTACCAGAAAGATTCATATATGTTTGTGGTTTGATTAGATGAACTTTTTCATTAAAAATTTCAGCACTAAAAACTTCGGCATTAAATTTTTTTTGTGGCCCCTGCCCTTTCCATTTCTCTACTAATGCATCAATTGCTAAAAAACCGACGTTATGTC
>JACRAO010000236.1 GCA_016213345.1 Bdellovibrio sp.
TCGTCTAAAACAATGGCCATTCTAAATTAACCCACCACGCATCCAACGTGAACGATCAGGATTAATATTCCGGCCTATATTTTTTTGCGTGAAGCTAATAATTACATATACTTGATGCGCTGAATTGAGAAACATGGGTTAGATATTGCCTCAACGGCGACAGATTTATCTCATATTTCTTATTATCCGAAAAAAGGCTCTAGTGGTATTTATGTTAGAATGCTTGCAAAATTTGCCATGGAGTTTGGAAAATAGGAGGTTTTTGTGTTTAAACAAATATTTCAAATAAAAAATTCTGAAAAATTTGAAGGCCAAACAGTAACCGCCCAAGGTTGGGTTTATCAATCCAGAAGTTCAGGAAAGATTAAGTTCCTAATTCTCCGGGATGGCACCGGACTAATGCAATGTGTGCTCTTTAAAGGCGAGTGCCAGGAGGCTGCTTTTTTAGATTTCGAAAAAATCACACAAGAGTCTGCAATCGAAGTGAGTGGTAAGATTAAGAAAGAACCCCGCTCTCCCGGAGGTTATGAAATGGGGGTGCAGACATTAAAAATTTTACACATTGCTGAAAATTATCCAATATCTCCAAAAGAGCACGGAGTTGAGTTTCTCATGCACAATCGTCATCTTTGGATTCGCAGTCAGCGCCAGTGGGCTGCTCTAAAAGTTCGCGCGGAAGTTATTAAGGCTATTTGTGAATTTTATGATGAACGAGGGTTTATCAGGTTTGATGCTCCTATTCTCACTCCAAGTGCTTGCGAAGGCACGACAACTCTATTTGGAACAGATTATTTTGATGAAAAAGCCTATCTCTCTCAATCAGGACAGCTTTATGGCGAAACTGGAGCCATGGCGTTTGGAAATATTTATGTTTTTGGACCAACTTTTAGAGCAGAAAAATCAAAAACCAGAAAACATCTGACAGAGTTTTGGATGATTGAACCGGAAATGGCTTTTTATGATTTAGACGACAATATGAAACTTGCAGAAGAGTTTGTAGAGTATGTTATTCAAACAGTTGTGAGCAGAAAACATCAAGAATTGAAAATTTTAGAACGAGATCTTTCGAAGCTCGAAAATGTCAGAGCACCTTTTCCTAGGGTTTCTTATGATGAAGCTATTAAGGTATTAGACAAGAGAGGTGTTTCTGTCCCATGGGGAGAGGATTTTGGAGCTCCACACGAAGCAGCACTAGGTGAAGAATTTAAAAAGCCTGTTTTTATACACCACATGCCTTCTCAAATTAAAGCTTTTTATTTCAAACAATGTAACGAAGTAGGAGGACCCCCGGCTGTAAAATCTAATGGGCGATATGCTTTAGGCTGTGATCTTATTGCTCCTGATGGGTATGGTGAGATTATTGGTGGTGGTCAGAGAGAAGACGACCTAGAAACACTCAAGTTACGCATTCAAGAGCATGGGCTTAGCGAAGATGATTATAGATGGTATTTGGATTTACGCCGTTATGGCTCTGTGCCACATGCTGGTTTTGGGATGGGTCTGGAGCGCACGGTGGCTTGGATTACTGGTGTAGAACATGTCAGGGAGACTGTGCCATATCCGAGAATGTTAAATACACTGAGGCCATGAAAAGTTATTTCACTTCTGGTGTTAGCCTGACAATAGGCTCTCCAGAAGCGTCGGTTTCTGTTTTTTGTGTGGCTTGACGAAGTTGTAGACTTTTGGTCTTAAGTGAAATAGCTCTCGTGACTGAATAAGACGCTTCTTTAGTTGTATAAGTAACATCAATAACAACAAAACCAGAAACCCCATCTGATAGTTTGGCACTCACAAAGTGCGAAGGATTGGGATTTTTATTTTTTGCAGGATGTCTCTTTTCAAGTTCTCCGGATATAGTTACGCCATCTATTCCGCGCACACGAGTTATGATCTCGTCATAATCATCTCCAATAATGATCTCTAAATTTAGATCTAAAACCACATTGGATTGAACCATACCGTTTAGATTACTTTTGATTTCTACGGGTGGAGAAAATTTTCCACCATTAAAGGGTTTACCTTCTCTAGAGTCACGAGTGTTATGACTCCATTTTGAAAAATGAGATTTATTTATATAAACAACACTTAATATAATCAGAATCAGTCCGGTTGCATAAATAATTTTTTTAAGATTAAACATACTCATTCCCCTTTTAAGGACTAATCGTAATTGTCCAGCTAGGCACTGCAGGTGCATTATATGTGTTAATGGTAATTGAATAAATTTCATTTGCTACTGTTCCGAAGGTCACAGAAGGA
Organism: Bdellovibrio sp.; assembly: GCA_016213345.1. GTDB lineage: Bacteria > Bdellovibrionota > UBA1018 > UBA1018 > UBA1018 > JACRAO01. Next base: position 2,260 of record JACRAO010000236.1, read on the forward strand.
CAACCAGCTTGAGCGCCTTCAGAATCATCATTTTTAGTAACCACATTTCCTTTATTATAAACATAAAGATCTAAAACATCACTGTCACAACTTATACCCCCTCCCAAACCAGAAACACTGAGGGTGTGTGAAAGTCCTGTGCCAACAAAACGGTACCATCTAATACCGCCCAGTTTGTTTCTAGGATAAGAATATGCTCCAAAATTTGTTTGGTCATGAGCTGTTGCGGCATTTACACCTGAAACAAGTGTTCGAAAAAGTGACCAGAAATCAGCAGGGAATTTTGGACCAATCCCTTGCGGATAGCTTCGCTCAGAGGCACATCCTGCGCAAACTCTCAATCCAAAATCATTATTTAAATCAAATGGATCAGCAGTGTCTTGTGATCCTGCACAACCACCAGTGCATAAAGAAGCATATGGGATATCCAAATCATTACTCCAAAGATTTTGTAAGTTTTCGGCTGCTCCTCCGTATTGTGCGTTGTAATAAGCAGCAAAGGACTGAAGTGTAGTAAAAGCTGGTGTATTTTTTTGATAGTTAGCTAAAATATTATGAATGCGTGCAAAAGGATTTAGATTGCTAGCGGTTAATTTGTTTTTAAATAAGCTCCATAAAAAATATTGAACACTAACTTCGCTATACAATCCACGCCCATCACCAGTAGGAGCGTTGTTTGTGTTAATCGAAAAACCTCCGGCTTGTGCGTTGCCGTTGGTGTCAACATAAAATGAGTCATTAAAGGTCATTGCTGACAATGCATTTCCAAAGCCTTCGCTAAATGCGAGTCTTGGGTCTAATGTTTGACTCAGTGAATGCGATCCTCCTGGAGTGTCGGAGCGGTAAAGAGTGTTTTCGATATAATGCCCTAACTCATGTGCCATGACGTGATCATCAAATTCATCTGTATCAACATTTTCTTTTCCTAAGATATAAAGCTGTGGTGCACCATTTTCGAAGGTAAAGTGTGAGGTTCCAATTTCTCCAAGTGCTTTGTTTCCAGAAACAGGGGCATTGTTTGGACTCCAATTAATAAGCAGTGCTGGAAAAGAAATATTTGCTTGCCCTTGGCATAATAGTTCAAACTCTGAGACAACCGTGTCTAGCATTGCAAAGGGCGCAGCAGCACGGTTAGTGTATGTACTACCAGAAATACTAAGCGGAGCATGAAAATTGAAATTATCATAGTTTGTACCAAATTCGTTTGGGCTATCCATAACATAATTGCCTTTTGATTGGGTGTTATCGACAATTTTGACATCCCACGCGCTATTATCACAGTTATTTTGTCCAATCCCATCTGCCAAGTAGTTAGCTGACAATAACCACGCTCTTACGCGAACACGAACGGTTTTTCCATTTTGAACGTAAAGAACGAATTTTCCGTCATCATCTGTTGTGGTTTGCTCGACCACAGTTCCAGCTTCGAGTGCTTGTATAACCACTCTTTTCACAGGCCTTGCAGTTTTGGTCGAATAATTAAGTTTTATTCCTGCTTCGTTTACACCGTCTTGAGCTATGACGTAGTCATAGGTAATACGGCCGTTGATGTAGAATTTATTTGGAGGGATTGCTCCTGGAGAAGATGTTGCGGTGGGACCAGGAGACGGAGTATATGTTGATGAAACAGTGGGAGTAGGTGTTGGGATTGGTGTAGAAGTTGGCTGACTTGTATTACCATCGTTATTATAATCTGTATTTCTATACGAGTTATCAAATGGACTACATGCACCTAAAACGAACATATAAAGAAGTAAAAAGATGCTAGTATTTGTATGCCGTATAAAATAAAATAATTTCATATACTTAAGTAAGTCCCCTGTAAATAAATGAATATCTGATTAAAATTATATGACAATATGCGCTATAAGGCTAGTGTTCTTATGTTAACTTTCCATAACTTTGTAATTTTATTATAACTGTTTTAGGATTTATAAATCTAAAGTCTGTGTAACTAATTTTTCTCTCTCTAGTAGCATTTCACTTTCTAATTCTGCTCTTATTAATCTTTTTAGAAGTTCTTTGTCTTGCTCCCTGTCTTTCATTAGGTCTTTTGCGAAATTTTGCTTATCTTCTTTTAATGTTTCTATAGATTTGTTTAATTTTGCAACTTCTGCTTGAGCTTGATGATATTTAATTAGCGAACTTTGCAACTCCTGTTCAAAGTCCTTTGTTGTTTTTTCAAGCTGGGTATTGTGTTTTTTTTCTTCTTCTAATTTGTCTTGTAATATATTAATTCTTGCTTTTAAGTTTGTATCATTTTTAAGCTTGTTTTCACACTCTAAGAGCACTTCTTTTGCTTCTCTTTCACGTTTTAAGACTTCACTCCATGCTGCTTTATATTGTGTGAGTTCATTTTGATAAGTTTGATTTTGCTCTACAAGATGCTTTATCTTCTGTTCTTGCTCATGAAGCTGTGTATTGTATTCTTGCAATAGAGTTTTATTTTTATTTTCTGTTACAGTCAGTTCTCTTAGCTTTATGTCTTTATCTTTTAATATCCGCTCATATACATTCTGGTGAGTAGCCAAATCCTGTTTTAATTTCAAATTTAATTGAGTCACTTCCTTAAGCTCGTCATTAATTTTTCTGATCTCTAGAATATGCTTTTCTAATTTGTAAAACAAAGAAACAATATTTTCCTCAGACGGAGGCCTGAGATTTTCTTCATTATTACTTTCTAAAAAAGCAATACGTTCTTTCATGACAACAAGTCCTACGGACATCCTGAAGACAGCTTTATAGATGCAGATTTTTCCCAGTCAATTTGGAAAGCTTTTTCATAATAATTAGCAGCATCTGGGCTTTCTAAAACTACGCCTACTTCACGATTTGCCACAACCGAATTTTGAGTTCCATTAATAGAATTAATAAAAGCTTTTTCGTTATCAATAAGCATACCCTTGTTATGAATATATGTAATACCAAGTGCTTTTTCGTCCACTATTTTTGCTGCAATCGGAAAATTATAACATTTTGCATAGGCCTGTAAAAGTTGCGCAGTAACCATATTTGGCTTTGGAGGCGCATTTGGTGGTTGTTTGGGTGAAAAAACCCACTCGTTATTTAGCAGTACTTTGACTGCGACTCCCCTTTTAGCAGCTGCAATTAATGCTGATACAATTGGACTTTGAATTCTAGTTCCACTGCTTTTTAACCAAGTGCTTGGTAAACTCATAAATTCAAGTTCTAGATGCTCCCTCGCAGAATCAATCAAACTAACAAGGTCATCTAATGCATTTGGTGATGTAATAAGAGCTGCATCAGTTACTTCGCCACTTTCTTCGGCAAACGTTGGGACAGGTCTTTTTCCTATAAGAGGAGAGTCTAAGGTTTTACCCCATTCAAATGGAATAAACGGACTTGGTATGAGAGATGGATCTTTGAGTTCTACAATATCACCAAAAGAAGGGTCACTATCTTCTAGAAAAATCGCATTTAGTTCATCAGCAAGCTTTTTGTTATCTACTAATGTTTCCCAGCCACGATTTCCAATGCCACCAGAAATCGGAAATGCATGTGGAGTAAAATTTTCTGAGCTAATAAGAACTGACTTCGAATCAATAACTACATATTTTGCATGATCAAACGTGTAACGGCGTTTTTTATTACTGTTAGTACTTTCCATAATGAAAACATGGCTGGCTATTTTTTTATAAACTGTCATTGCTTTTCTGATTTTTGAAAGCATTTTTTTCGAATCTGCAGACATTTGAGATACCGGTTTGCCTTCAACAAGCATAACAACGGTAACTTCATCTTTCAGTTTTTTAATCAGAAGGTTTGTTATGTCTTCGTCTTCAAATTCATAAACATTGAGCAGGATTTTTTTCTTTGCTGTATCTAAAGCCTTCAAAACAAATGCCTTAGCATTATCTGGCGAAAGCCCAAATTTGGCAGGATATGCAAAACAAAAAGCACAGCTCAGCATTACGAGCACACATTCTAAAGAAGTTATAATTTTTCTCATTATGCCTCCTAAATTTGTTAAAAACTGCTATCTACTGCTATCTATTGAGTCTTTATACCAGACTACCCCCACAAATAGTGTGAGTTTACCATGGTCTATTATTAGAGCAAGAAAAGTATTGTTAATATTTGGTTTAGCCACATCGTATATAGATTATTATTTTTTAGAAGCAATGCGATATCCAATATTTTTAAAAAAGTTGATTAACTTAGTTTTTTGAGTTAGTTTTTCTAAAAAAAATAAAAGAAGCATTGCTGTTGCAACTAGTTATGCTTTCGAGTAAACCCTAGCGGTGGAGCCAAATAAATGGTTGGTAAGTTTTTGAATCTAAAATTAATACTAGTTTTATTATTTACAGTTTTCATCTTAGTTATTATCTCCTTGGGTTCTATTTTTCCTAACGCTAGCAATCAAGGTTACGCTCCTGCACAACCGATTGCCTTTAGCCACAAAATACATGCAGGCACAAATAAAATCGGTTGTATTTATTGTCATACAGGAGCCGAAAGATCTAGACACGCAACTGTTCCGGCCTTAAGTATTTGTATGAATTGCCATAGAGTAGTTGGTTTAGATAAACCAGATATTCAAAAATTGCTTAAAAATTTTCAAGAAAAAAGACCTATCGAATGGATACGAGTCCACGAACTTGCTGATTATGTATATTTTCCACACAAAAGACATGTCAAAATCGGTGTGGCTTGTGAGATTTGCCATGGAGATGTAAAAAACATGGATGTTATTGAACAATATGCCCCGCTTACAATGGGTTGGTGCATTGATTGTCACCGCGGAATTACAACACCCAAACAGCTTTTATCACGTTTAAAACCAAAGGAAGATCATTATAAAGAAGTCGGCCCTACACACTGCACGGCTTGCCATAATTAATAAAGGGAAAAACATGTCAGAAACTCAAGACGACAATTCGATAAATATCCTTAACAAGGATGGTATTGCCAGACGTGATTTTTTAACCATTATGGGAGCTTCGATGGCTCTAGCCGGTATTTCCTGTGTACGCCGCCCGATTCATAAAATTATTCCATATGTGATTCAACCCGAAGAAATTATCCCTGGCGTAGCCAATTGGTATGCTTCGACTCATCCAGCAACTGGTGTTGGTATTTTAGTAAAAACCAGAGAAGGCCGCCCCGTTAAACTCGAAGGCAACTCTCTTCACCCTCTCTCTTTAGGCGCACTCAGTGCTAATATTCAAGCTTCTGTTCTAGATCTGTATGACCCTGATCGCCTCAAAACACCTCTCATCATAAATCGTAAAACAAGAGAAAAAGAAATAGCAAGCTGGGATAAAATAGACGACCTTGTGACGGAAAAATTAAAAACTTCAAAGAAAATAAGGATTTTATCTCAAGCTCTCTCTGGTGACACCACTACTAGATTAGTGCATGAATTTTTAAATACATTCGGATGTAACGGAAACTCTCATGTTCAATACCACCCGCTTTATCCAGAAGAAATTGTACAGGCTCAAGAATTATCTTATAAAACACGTATTTTCCCCAAATATGATTTTTCGAAAGCAGAACTTGTTATTTCACTAGGTGCTGATTTCTTGGCAACTTGGGGTTACCCCCTTGAACAAGCAAATGCATGGGCACAGAGACGAAAATTGCGAAGTCACAACCACACTCATGCAATTTTATCTAAATTAATTTGTTTCGAATCTCACTTTTCCCTGACAGGTGCCAATGCTGATGAACGTTTTTGTATTCGCCCAGGTGATGAACTCAAAATCGCTTTGGCCTTAGCTCATGAAATTGTTTTTAACCTTAGTCAAAAATATTCGCATGATCAAACTGTGATTTCTGCTTTGCAAACCTATAAACCAGAGTTAGTTACGCAACAAATGGGATTACCTCCGGGAGAAATAAAAAAACTAGCTAAACTGCTTTGGAATCTTAGAGGTCAAAGCTTAATCGTAGGTGGCGGCATTGCTTCTAAGACTTCTTCTGATGTGGCACTACAAATAGCTATTAATTTTCTTAACTCAGTTTTAGAAAACGAAAGTGTTACAGTTGATGGAACCTTAAATCCAAAATTAGTCTTAGATCATGGATATTCTCAATTTTATAAACTTATCTCAGATATAAAATCTGGAAAAGTTGATCTTCTTATTCTGGCACACGCAAACATACTCTATCAGCTGCCAGCATTAGAGCTAGAACAAATATTAAAACAAGTACCCACAGTGATTTCAGTAACGGATCGTGAAGATGAAACCTCTCAGGTTGCAGATTTTATTTTACCAGATCACCATTATTTAGAAAACTGGGGGGATCATCATCCAACTAAAGAAATTTATAGCTTACAACAACCCGCAATTGCACCATTACATACTACACGTTCGTTTCAAGATTCACTTTTGGTTTGGACAAAAAAAGCAGGATTACGGGCTTACGGCCTTTTAGGCAAGCATTTACCATCTTGGTATGAATATCTAAAAACAAACTGGCAAGAGAACATTTATAAAACTCACCATATTGCAGATTCCTTTGAGTCCTTTTGGGAAAATACATTAAAAGACGGTTATTATAGAATGCACTCAAAACATGTCGCTTCACCTAGAGTATTTAAAACATCCAGTTTAGATCATATTCGAGCTGCACAACCAATAAACGAAGGCAACATACAGCTTATGTTTTATTCGAAACTTGCTATGGGAGATGGTTCTCAAGCCAATAACGCCTGGCTGCAGGAAATGCCAGATCCTATTTCGACAGTCACATGGGATAATTATTTAAATATTTCGCCTGTTTTAGCCAAAAAACTACAAATTGGTAAAAATGACGTAGTCGAATTAAAACAAGGCACTCACTCCGTTCACATGCCAGTAATTATTCAAGCAGGAATGCACCATTCAGTTGTAAGTTTAGCAGTTGGCTACGGAAGAACAGCGGTAGGCAAAGTTGGAAATAACATAGGAGTCAATGCATTTTCTTTTGTACAAACACATGTAGAAGTCCGTAAGACCGGAAAATTTTATAAACTGGCAGAAACCCAGTGGCACCATGTAACTGAAAATAGACCTATCATTAATGATATATCGCTAAATGAATTTCGCAAAAATGCTAGTGCCTCTAATCACACAAACCCACATTTGAGGATAGAAAAAGTCCAAACTATTTGGCCGGAACATGAGTACAAAGGACCGCGTTGGGCTATGGCGATAGATTTGAATTCTTGCATCGGTTGTGGCGCCTGTGTCATTGGATGCCAGGCAGAAAATAATATTCCGGTTGTTGGAAGAGACAATGTTCGAGTAAGTCGCGAAATGCATTGGATCCGAATTGATCGCTATTATTCTGGCGATCAGAATAACCCGGATGTGATTTTTCAACCCATGCTCTGTCAACATTGCGAAAACGCTCCTTGCGAAACGGTTTGCCCTGTTTTAGCCACAGTGCACAGTTCTGAAGGACTTAACGAACAGGTTTATAATCGTTGTGTAGGAACACGTTACTGCCAGAACAATTGTCCTTATAAAGTCAGACGTTTTAATTTTTTTGACCACTGGAAAAGTCGTGAAGAAACCATGAACTTGGCCTGGAACCCTGATGTGACTGTAAGAACACGCGGAATTATGGAAAAATGTACATTCTGTACACAGAGAATCAGAGAAGCCAAAGAACGCGCAAAAGACTTAGACACAAATATTAAAGACGGAGACATCCAAACAGCTTGCCAGCAAACTTGCCCCACGCAAGCAATTGTTTTTGGAGACATGAATGACCCGCACAGTGCAGTTTCTAAATTAAAAGGAGACTTAAGAGCCTTTCGAGTTCTAGAAGAAGTAAACACAAAACCATCTATTTCTTATTTAACAAAAGTAAGAAATAAAGAAATTAAACACGGCTAAAAATTATGCAAGTAAATACTGTTTATCAACCAGAAATTTTGATTCAAAATAATAAAACATTTTCTGACGTAAATAATGAAGTATCTGTTCATACAGAAAGATTTCCAACTTTCAAATGGTGGTTTTGTTTCTTAGCTGCTACAAGCGCTTTTTTATTGGGCGCTACGTTGGCAAGCATTATGTTTCGAGATGGGCTAGGAGTTTTAGGTTTGAACCAGCCCAATGGCTGGGGTGTTTTTATTGTTAATTTCGTATTTTGGATTGGCATCGGACACGCTGGTACACTAATTTCTGCTATTTTATTTTTGTTTCGACAAAAATGGAGAACCGCAATTAATCGATCAGCAGAAGCCATGACAATTTTTGCCGTTATGACAGCTTTGATTTTTCCTGTCATTCATACAGGAAGACCCTGGTACGCTATTTTTTGGCTCATCCCTTATCCAAACCAACGAGGTCTTTGGGTAAATTTTAGATCTCCTTTGCTTTGGGATGTGTTTGCTGTAGGAACTTATTTTACCATTTCACTTATCTTTTGGTACATTGGGATGATTCCTGATTTAGCTTCGATACGGGATAGAGCAAAGAATGGTATCAGAAAATTTATTTATACGGTTTTATCATTGGGATGGAGGGGATCAAATAAGCATTGGTCCCATTATGAAATTGCATACATGATTTTAGCCGGACTTTCGACCCCACTGGTTCTTTCAGTGCACTCAGTTGTGTCTTTTGATTTTGCTGTTGCTAATTTACCAGGCTGGCACACAACTATATTTCCACCATATTTTGTGGCTGGAGCGATTTTTTCTGGATTCGCTATGGTGGTTACTCTTTTGGTAATTGCTCGGGAAATGTTTAATTTGCAATCGTATATCACCATAAATCACCTAGAAAAAATGAATAAGATAATAATGGCAACTGGTATGATGGTGGGCTATGCCTATGCGTGCGAATTTTTTATTGCCTGGTATAGTGGCAATCCTTTCGAAGCTTACGCATTTGTCAACCGAGCCTTTGGTCCTTACTGGTGGGCATATTGGACTATGGCAAGCTGTAATGTTTTAATACCCCAAATCTTCTGGTTCAAAAAAGCCCGCACAAGTATTCCTGTAATGTTTGTTGTTGCACTTTTCGTAAATATAGGAATGTGGTTTGAAAGATTCGTTATTACGGTAACTTCTTTGCACAGGGATTTTGTGCCTTCGAGTTGGGCATATTATGTTCCGACTTGGTATGATTGGGGAATTACTCTTGGTAGCTTTGGTTGGTTTTTAATGTGGTTTTTACTTTTTTGTCGGTTTTTACCAGTAATTGCAATGGCAGAAATAAAAGCAATAATGCCTACAGAAACACCACACAAGGAGGTTCACACTAATGATTCAAAATAATTCCAATCATAAAAAACTTTCAGGAGTAGTTGGGATTTTTGATGAACCACACGCTTTAATCATGGCAACTAAAAAAACTAGAGAATTTGGATTTAAATACTTTGATGCTTTCACTCCTTATCCGGTGCATGGGCTAGAAGTTGCTGCCGGACTAAAACGTTCGCCAATACCTTATGTGACTTTTGTTTTTGGTTTAGCTGGCTGTGTGTTGGCTTTTTTATATCAGTATTGGACTTCAGCAATTGATTGGGCGCTAAATGTTGGTGGCAAACCATATAATTCATGGCCTGCGTTTGTGCCGATTATGTTTGAGGTCACTATTTTGTTAGGAGGACTTTCGACAGTAGCAGCTTTATTTATCTTTTGTGGATTGCCAAATTTAAAAAAGAAAGCATTTGATTTGTCTATTACACGAGATCGGTTTGCTCTAATGATAGAGATACAAAATCTAGATGAAAAAGATAATTTAAAAAAAACTAAGGAGTTTTTACAATCAGTAGGTGCTAAAGAAGTACGCGAAGTTTATGAAGAAGGATGGGGTTTTAGTTTATGACCCGTGCAGCGGTGTTTGTAACATTAATTGCATTTGGAATGACATTGGGATGTTCTTTTTTTAAACATGAAAGGCCTGATTTTATTTACATGCCAGATATGGTTTACAGTCCAGCCTTTAAGGCACAAAAAGAAGGTGCAATGAGAGAGCCTCCCTTGGGAACAGTGCCAAGAAATTTTACACCTTATCTTTACTCAAAGGATCCCATCAAGGGCGCTGAACTTGCCGGAAAAGAGTTAACAAATTTACTAGCAAGAACAGAAGATGTGTTTGTACGAGGTCAAGTGCTTTTTAATACTTTTTGCATTGTTTGCCATGGAAAGTTTGGAGAAGGGGATGGATATATCGTGCCAAAATTTCCAAGACCACCGTCACTGCAGTCTGACAAAGTGCGCACTTGGCCTGATGGAAGAATTTATCATGTCATTAGTGCGGGGCAAAATTTAATGCCAAGTTATGCTACACAAATTGATACACAAGACAGATGGGCCATTATTCATTATATACGGGCTTTACAGCGAGCAAAACATCCAACACCCGAGGATTTAGCGAGGATCAAATATGTTAACCGCTGAAGTAAGACAGGTAAAAAATCCAGGGTCGTTAATTGCTGCGCCATCTGTAAAGACGATGTTTTTAGTGTTCTCACTCATTGGTGTAGTGACGTTTATGGTGGGGTTATTTTTAGATCCAAAAAGAATGTGGTTTAGTTTCTTACATAATCATTTTTATTTTTTGACTTTAGCTTTAGGTGGACTTTTTTTTGCTGCTTTACAGTGGTTAACCCAAGCCATGTGGAGCGCTCCTGTAAGGCGCATTAGTGAAGCATTGACATCGTTTTTGCCGATTTCGTTAATTACATTTTTAATTTTATTGTTTGGAATTCATTACCTTTACCCTTGGAGTTATAAGGGAGATATAGTATTGGCTGGAAAATCTGGATATTTAAATATAAGTTTTTTTGTCCTTAGAAATTTGCTTGCCATTGGGCTTTGGGTTTTTTTTGCAATAAAAATGATCGGAAACTCACTTAAGCAAGATAAGGATAGCAGTTTGGCTTGGACAAATAAAAATCGTGTTTTGTCGCCTATATTTATTATTTTATTTGCCATAACTTATACGATGGTTAGTTTTGACCAATTGATGAGTTTGGATCCCCATTGGTTTAGTACGATTTTTGGAGTTTATTGTTTTGCTGGCCTTTTTTATTCAAATTTAGCTTTAACTTGCGTTTTGACTATTTTATTAAAACGCCAAGGATATCTAGAGGGAATTGTAAATAAAAACCATCTACATGATCTAGGAAAGTTCATGTTCGCATTTATTGTATTTTGGGCTTATATTGCATTTTGCCAATTTATGTTAATTTGGTATGCAAATTTACCCGAAGAAACTTCTTATTTCCTCAATCGCATGCATGGTGGCTGGATTTATGTTTCATTATTTCTGTTAATTGGAAAGTTTATTATTCCATTTTTTATTCTTTTACCAAGGGGTGCAAAACGAAATGAAAAATTATTATTTAATATCGGTATTTATATGTTAGTTGCACAGTGGATTGATTTTTATTGGATTATCCAGCCACAATATGCACCAGATGGTCCAGTTTTTGGTTTGATAGAAATCGGTATTTTATTGGGTTTTTTAGGTATTTTTGGTTTAGTTGTTCAGAAATTTTTATCTACGCATAATCTTGTGGCAATTGGTGATCCGAGATTGGTAGAGGCGGTTACTCACCACTATCAGTGATATAGTGGGAAACATATTTTAGTTATTTTTTTATCATATTGATTTTTTGCAACCACTATTGCAAACTGGGGGCAAATCGCACCACGACAAACCGTGTTATACTGAGCCAAGATTTAAAAATAAATAGACAAAACGGAATAAATTTTATATTCCATATGCGTTTATGAAAATTCGTTATTGGCTATTTAGTTTTGTTGTTTTGATAAGTTTTGTTTGGATTTTTTCTTCTTTACACGCGGGCAATAATTTTGACTTCAAGGAGCCTGCATGGACTTCTTTGAGCGAACAGGAGTTAGAACAATACGACACACTTTATGCAATGAGCGATATCCATGGAACTTTTGAAAGATTTACCACTTTATTAGAAAATGCGAATCTCATTGAAAAAGACAGCTCTGATATAGGATATGATTGGGTTGGAAATAAAAATGCACTTAAAAAAACCATACTTATTTTAGTTGGTGATTATATTGGAAAAGAAAATTACAAAGATTATGATCCTATTGGAGTAATTCTTTTGATTAAAAAACTTCAAAAACAGGCAGCACTCAGAAGAGACAAAATCATTGTACTTTTGGGAAATCATGAGGCCGAATTTTTAGCCGATCCTGAAAAAAATTTCAAAAAAGGTCCAGACTTAGAGAGCTTGATAAAACATGTTCATCACGTATATGGCATTACGCCAAAAGACTTAGAGGATCATTCTGAGTCAAAGGCTGCAATAAAAATAATCGCAAAAAAATTATTTGAAAGTGAATTTGGTGATGATCTGAAAACATTTCCGATTGGGGCAAAAATCGGGAGCTGGCTTTTTGCGCATTCTGGTTACATAGATGCTAATGACAAAAGTGTCGGAGCTTATTTGAGCAAAATCACAAATGCTTGGGTAAACAAAAATTACGAAATTTTAATAGATGAAAACTCACCCCTCTCTTCTTTTTTAGAATCACATAATTGGTGGGACGAAAAGTCTAAACGCAAACACATGAAATCTATTTTGGATCAACTAAAATTAACAGGATTAGTTATGGGACACGATCCGGATGCTCTACGCAGAAGAGGTGAGATCGCACTTGCAGAAAGTCAATTCCTCATAAAATTAGATACGGGGATGAATATGCAGGCTAATGATTCAAAGGGAAGATTATTACAGTGTCCTATTTCGGCTATTCTTAACAATACAAAAAAGCAATGCAAGCAATTGGATGAAAAAGGGCGCACAGTATCTATTCCTATAATTGCCGGATATTAGACAATTCATAACTCAGATTATTATTCTTCCATCTCAAGTTAACGTTCTTCGGGCGAGACTTTTTGGGTAGCGTAAGATTTTCCGTGTCCAAGCATGTGCGTCAATGGTACGCATGGAAAGGAAAAGGACATGGAACTCGAGATGGGGATAATCAAATTTGAAGTAAATTTATCAGAAGCTACAAAAGCAATTGAGAACTTTAA
>JACRAO010000237.1 GCA_016213345.1 Bdellovibrio sp.
CAAAAAATTTTAGATTCTACTTATCAAATCTATGTAGATTGGATTTTAGGAAGTTGGTCAAAACTGCGCACACCAGAAAGGAGTCTTGCAGCTTTATCTAAGCGGCTCTGTGATACTCTCAATACACGCGTTAGCTATGATGCCTTAAAAAAAGGAACCGATATTTTAAGTCCCAATACAGTGAAAACGCTTTTAGAAATTCAAGAAGACCATTTTTCAATCAAATTGCTTCCTCGTTTTGATTCTTACCAAAAAGTATTTATGCCAACCAAATTAAAAAAGATTTATCCCATCGACCCTTTTATTGCACAAGTGTGGAATGCTATTGGCAAGAATATTAAACGTTTATTTTCAGCCAATTTGCCCCCATTGGCCTTAGATGAATGCGCGTTTCATGCACAGTTTTATAGAAAATTTGACCCAGTAGATGTGAGTTATTTATATTCTGAAACAACACAATCTGAAATTGATTTTTATTTTAAAGATTATGGTTTCGAGTTGAAATCTGGCGGAAACCCAACCTCTAAACAAAAACAACTTTTAAAACAATGTCCACATTATTTTATTGTAAAAAAACAAGAACTTCCTCTCATGGCCTACTTGGTCGGAGAAAAAAGATAATTATTAGACTCTGCTGAAAAAGTCAGCAGAATCTTACTACGCGCTTTCGGCGGAGTCAGGAATATTCTCTGAGGAAGGAGTGGACACGGGTTCTTCTGATAAAACAATAACAGGCCTATCACCTTTTAAAATAGTATTTTGAGTGACTAGGCATTTTTTTACATTACTTCTGGCTGGAAGATCATACATTACATCAAGCATGGATTGTTCTAGTATGGCTCTTAACCCGCGCGCTCCAGTAGTTCGTTTAATGGCCTCTTTTGCTATAGCCTCAATTGCAGATTGCTCAAACTCAAGTTGGATGCCGTCATATTCAAATAACTTCGTATATTGTTTAATAAGCGCATTGCGGGGCCTTGTTAAAATTTCAATAAGTGCACTTTCGTCTAGTTCGTCTAAAGTTGCAAGTACAGGGAGGCGGCCTACAAATTCTGGAATTAAACCGTATTTAATTAAATCTTCTGGTTCCACCTGGGCCAAGAGCTGTGAGAGCCCCTCTTGAGATTTTGAAGTTATATTGGCATGAAGCCCAATGCTACGTTTTCCCTTTCTCTGAGCAACAATGCGCTCCAATCCAATAAAAGCTCCACCACAAATAAAAAGCATATTGGAGGTATCTACTTGTAAATATTCTTGCTGCGGATGCTTTCTTCCGCCTTTTGGGGGAATATTAGCTACAGTGCCTTCGATAATCTTTAATAATGCCTGTTGCACCCCTTCTCCGCTGACGTCACGAGTGATGGACGGGCTTTCTGTTTTTCTTGAAATTTTATCAACCTCGTCTATGTATACAATACCTCTCTGGGCACGTTCGACATTATTTTCACAATTTTGCAGCAGAGTCAGGATAATGTTTTCTACGTCTTCACCTACATAGCCTGCTTCTGTTAGAGTAGTGGCATCAGCTATGGTAAATGGTACGTTCAAAAGCTTGGCTAAGGTTTGAGCAAGAAGTGTTTTCCCGGTTCCTGTAGGACCAATTAATAAAATATTGCTTTTTGCTAATTCAACCCCATCTTTTTCTCGTGTTTTTTTGTCCCCTTGATGATGAATTCTTTTATAGTGATTGTAAACTGCAACTGCTAAAACTCTCTTAGCGCGTTCCTGTCCTATTACATATTCGTCTAATATGGCTTTTATCTCTGCTGGTTTCGGTATGCGGTCAGTTGGTCTGGCGATGCCTGTTTTTTGACCTTCTTCAGAAATAATGTCATTACATAGTTCAATGCATTCATCACAAATATAAACCGTAGGTCCAGCAATGAGTTTTTTAACTTCTCTTTGGTTTTTTCCACAAAACGAACAACTTAGATTTCCAAAACCATCTCCGTATCTTCTAGGGTCCATATTCTATATTTCCTAATCAAATCATGCCATGTTTGGCAAGAACCTTGTCAATTAAACCATACTGCACAGCTTCCTCACTTGACAAGTAGTTATCCCTATCTGTGTCTCTTCTGATTTGTTCTATGGGTTTACCTGTGTGTTTCGATAAAATTCCATTAATTTTTTCTTTTAAATATACAATTTCCTTTGCTTGTATCTCTATATCTGATGCTTGCCCTTTTGCGCCGCCAATGGGCTGATGGATCATTATACGGCTATTGGGTAAACTGAAGCGTTTCCCATGTGTTCCTGCGGTCAGTAAAAGAGCACCCATGCTTGCTGAAAGACCAATGCAGTAGGTACAAACATTACATTTAACAAATTGGATTACATCATATATTCCTAAGCCTGCGGATACCCCGCCTCCGGGTGAATTAATGTAAATGTGAATGTCCTTGTCCGGGTCAGATGATTCTAGAAAGAAAAGTTGAGCGATTACTAAATTAGCAACGGTGTCATTTATCTCGGTGCCAATAAAAATAATTCGATCTAAGAGTAGTCTTGAATAAATATCGTATTGTCTTTCGCCGCGAGGTGTTTGTTCGACTACGATGGGATTTGGTATATAAGAATTGGATTGAAATCCTACGGTGTCAGGCTGAATCAGGTTGGAAGGTATTTGTAATTTTTTTGTTGTATAAAAGACCATCTTTATCTCCTTTTGGTGTGCAACCTGCTTACTTAAACTTATTATTAGTATACATGACTCTTTACTTAATTTCGGAAGTTTTTTGTAGATTCCTGAACAGTATTTAATGACGGTTCTTTTACATCGTTCAGATTATCTAAATAGCCAACTAAAGCTTCTCTAAATCCTTCTAGTGTGAGTTCAGAAGAATCTAACTCTTTGTTATTAATAATTTTTAAAATTTCTCCATGTACCCAGATAGGCGGAAGCCCAGTTAGTTTAACAAGCTCGTCTATTAAGTCCTGTCCAATGAGATCATCTTTTTTATTGGAGACGTCCATTTCCCCCCTCCACAGTCAAGTATAAAAAGATTTTTTAAAAACAATCAAGCAAAATTAATAACGCTATGCAGTATTGGATAATTTGGGGGGTGTTTTGTATTTTGTTACGCTAAGCACAGACAGCAAAATCAAAGCCCCACCTAAAAACTGTATAAAAGTTAATCTTTCATCTAAAACAAAGAATCCTAAAAGTGATCCCACTAATGGTTGCACGAAAATAGTAATGCTTAAGCTTGCAATTGGAACCTTTGCAAGTTGAAAAATCCAGTATATATAACCCAACGTAGTGCCAACGAATCCTAAAACAAAAATACAGGCAAAATCTTTATAGGTTAATAAACTAAGATTTGGCATTCCTTCGGTGTATAGAGTAATTATGATTGTAAAGAATAAACCAATAAGTAGCATAGTTCCAAATACACTAATTGGATGAAAATTTTTAATTAACTTATAACTCAAAACTGAAAAAAAGCCTTCACCCAGTAGTGAAATTAAAATAAACAAATTTCCTTTCAATGAATTTTTTGCAGTAGAAAAATCAAACGGCTCTAAAACTTGACTTGGTCCTATTCCTATGAGCAAGAAAAAACCAATCAGTGCTATGGTAAAAGCAAAAATATGCATTTTCCCAAATGTTTGATTTAAAAACAGCCAAGCTAAAAAAGCAGCTACTAGAGGCTCCATTGCTATTATAAGTGTATTATCTGTTGCTCTTGTGTTTGAGAGTCCTTGCATCTGAAAAAGTGGCGAAAAACAAAATGTAAAAAAACCTAATGTCAAAGCTTGTAACCATGTTTTTGTTGAGATTTTTGCTTTTGTAGTCCACAAAAATAGTGGGACTTTTTTTAAAAATAAAGAGAGAATCCAAAAAGAAATCAATGCAAACCCATAACGAAATACAGCAACCTGAAATGGTGCAAAATGTCGCATAAGAATTTTACTGAGAGTAGGATTAGTGGCCCAGACGATATTAAATAATACCATCATTATTAAAACATTTTTGGGCAATAGTTTCTGTGATAGTTTGTTTTCTGACATAAAAAATTACCCATGTCCTCCCATAAGAAAAGGCTGTGAAATATAATCTAAATTTCGAGAATGTATATTATTTTCAAAATATAAAAATGCTTCGTTCCACAATGTTTCTGGTTCTTTAATTGTAAAAACCTTTTTTCTAAACTCATGACATCCCCTAAAACCAGAAGAAAACCATGCCAAAAATTTGCGCGCATAAATTACAGCCATAAATGCTGAACAGTTTTCGCTTAGCAGTATTCTTAGATTTTGCATTAAAGAAACATAATCTTGAACGGTCGGGGCAAAAAAAACTTTATTTTTCCAAAGCTCATAAGCTTGTTTGAATATAAATGGATTTCTTAGAGCACCTCTGCCAATCATTACAGCATCCACTCCATAGGAGTTGTATTTTTTTAGTGCAATTTCTGCTGTTACCAGATCTCCGTTGCCAATAATTGGTAGTGGGCTTTTTGCTTTTATTTCACCTATAAAATCCCAATCTGCCAGACCGCTATAGCCTTGAGCCTTGGTTCTTCCATGTATAGCAACCCATTGTACTCCAGCTTCTGCTGCAGCTTTTATACAATCTAAGGCATTTCTATTTTGTTCATCCCAACCAGTTCTCATTTTGATACTCACAGGAATATTTACACTTTTTACTATTTCCCTTAAGATCTTTTCAAATGTTTCGGCATTTTTGCATAAAGCAGCACCTGCGCCTTTTTTGACTATTTTAGGTACAGGACATCCAACATTGAGATCCACAAAATCGGCTCCCAACTGCTCTACTTTTTGACAGGCTTTGCAGAGCAGATCAACTCGCTCTCCAAAAACCTGTATCCCAATTGGTCTTTCTTCTTCGTGAAATTTTAAAAGTTCTAGGTTTTTTTTCCCGCTGTATTCCAGTGCATTAGCTGACACTAGTTCAGAAACTACGAGGCTACTCCCAAGCTTGCGCATTAACCTTCTGAAAGGCGAATTAGTAATACCTGCCATTGGAGCTAATATAAACGGGTGTTCTAATTGAATTGGGCCAAGTTTAATCATTATATTTTATGAAATCTTATCTCAATTTCTCAATGTCCTCGCGTGTTTTAGGTGCTTCAGCGCTTAAAATCTCACACCCTTGTTGAGTTATGAGTATGTCGTCTTCTATTCTGATTCCCTGACACGGAAATAATTTTAGTGCTTCTGTATCGTTAGGCTGAATGTAAAAGCCAGGTTCGATGGTAAAAGTCATACCCGGTTCTAATATTCTTGACTCTCCATTTAGAGTATAAAGCCCGACATCGTGAACATCCATTCCTAACCAGTGGCTTGTGTTGTGTGGGTAATATTTTTTATAGCTACCAGACTTTAAAATTTCAGCAGGGTCACCACTTAAAAGTCCCAACGACAAAAAACCATCAATTAGGATTTCACACACATGTTTATGAATATCAGCAAGTTTTGTTTTAGGTTTTGCCATAGCAATGCCTGCAAGTTGGGATTTTAAAACCAGATCGTACATTGTAGATTGTTTTTCGCTATAGTGTTTGCCCACTGGAAACGTTCTTGTAATGTCGCTAGGATAATAATTGAATTCACCTGCTGCGTCTATTAGTACTAGGTCGCCTTCTTTTAAAGGCTCGTTATGCATTTGGTAGTGGAGACAAGCTGCATTTTTGCCTCCTGCCACTATACTGGGATAAGCTAATCTTTGGCAGCCATGTTTTTTGAAAATATAATTTAAAAGGGCTTCAATTTCATATTCGTTCATTCCTGGTTTTATTTCCTTCATTGCTGTTTTATGTGCTAGTGTTGATATTTCACAAGCACGTTTCATAAAAGAAATTTCTTCAGAGTTTTTAAAAATTCTCATTTCACCAATAGGCAGCGTGGGATCTAATATAGGGAGTAGCGCTTTTCCGCTTCTGCCTAAGTTTTTTTGATATTTTTCTAAGACAGCAAAAATTTTTCTATCCAAATTTTCATTTAGCCCGACTCGATAAAATACTTGTTCAGAGTTTTTTAAAAACTCAGGGAGTTTTTGATCAAATTCAGATATGGGGTAAACTTCGTCCGCGTCGAATACTTTTTTTGCATTTTCTACCCCGTAGCGTTCTCCGATCCACATCTCTTTTTCTAAATCCTTTGGTAAAACAAAAAGGATAGTTTTGTGGGATGATTGAGAACTGGGTGCTAGGACTAAAAAAGCATCGGGTTCTTCTAGGCCACAAAGATAAAAAAAGTTTGACTCTTGTCTAAAGGAATGAATTACGTCCAAATTGCGTACGGCTTCCTTGGCTGCTGGTAGTATAAACGTACTAGTCGGATATTTTGTCATCAAATTATTTCTGCGATTCTTAAAAAAATCAGGAATTTGTGTGGGTAACATAGCTAATGAACATAGCTAAAAATTAAATCATTTGAAAGCCCAAGTTTTATATTGCAAAGCACAATTAATGATTATATACGGTTGACTTGCCGCATGGCAATGTAGGGACTTTTAATAAGGAGGGAACAATGAAATCTACGTTAAGAATGGTGTTGTGTTTGGGTGTATTATTACTGCCTATTTTGGCCTTTGCTGACGAGAGCGCAAGTCAGAGCCCTGTTCAGGGGGTGGGGTGGCAGCAAATTCCTGCTTCAGGTATGGATTTGTGGCTTGACCCGGTGGGCGGACTTTTGTGGGATACTCGTATGGAAGTTGGTCATTGGAGTGTAGCTTCAAAGGATTGTTCAATGAGGACCGAATTAGCAGGTCTTGTTAGTGGACATCCTGAACTTGCAATAAAATGGCGTTTACCAACGAGTCTAGAATTTATCAAAGCTGAAGAAAACGGGATTCGTCATGTTATTACGAATATGAATTTTCGTACTTTTTGGTCAAGTACAAGAGCTTTGACTCGTGTTTCTTTTCAAGCTGGACAAAAGTATCATCAACAATACTATAGGGTTTTTGATAGTTTGGACGGTGTGGTCAGTGATGGCTCAGATATTTTTCGCTCTTATATGTGCGTCGGAGAATTTGAAACAGATAAGCAAACAGAATAAGGCAAA